>CAJOLS010000094.1 GCA_905235535.1 uncultured Bacteroidales bacterium | reverse complement strand
TCCACCAAACTTCTTCACTACAGGGCCGGGGATAAAACGGGTCTTATAGAGGAAAGGTGTTTCAGGGATTTGCCGGATCTTTTGGAACCGGACACTTTGATGGTATTCAATGACACCAAAGTTGTACCCGCCCGCCTCCATTTTCAAAGGGAAAGTGGAGCCCATATCGAGATATTTTGCCTGGAACCGACGGCTCCGGCAGAATATAATCTGGCCTTTGGAACATTTTCAGAGTGTTCCTGGAAGTGTGTGATAGGGAATGCCAAAAAGTGGAAGGATGATGTCCTGAAATTGTACAATCCGGCCTCTGACGTTAGTCTGGAGACACTTTCTTTACGAGCAAAATTGTTACATAGGGACGGACAAACAGGAATAGTACATTTCTCCTGGGAGGGCGGCATCCCTTTTTCCAAAGTTCTGGAAATGGCCGGTACGGTTCCCATTCCACCTTACCTGAACAGGGAGTCTGAAGAGGTGGATACCCTCCGTTATCAGACTGTCTATGCCCATATCAGAGGCTCTGTGGCGGCTCCAACGGCTGGTTTGCATTTTACCGAGGCCGTACTTGACCGGCTGAAAGAGAAGGGGATACAGATGGAAACCGTGTGCCTTCACGTGGGAGCGGGTACTTTTTTGCCGGTCAAAAGCTCGCTGGTGTCGGAGCATCCCATGCACCGGGAGCCGTTTGTAGTGTCCCAATCCCTCATAGAGCGTCTGATACACAAAAATGGGCCGCTTTTGGCCGTGGGAACCACGTCTGTGCGTACTTTGGAGTCCCTGTACTACATTGGCGTAAGCTGCATAGAGAGGGGAGTTCCGGAGGATGTGGAGCAATGGGCTCCCTATACCCGCGAATATCCCTATTCTACGGAAGAGGCTTTGCTGGCTATTATCAAGTATTTGGATGACAATAAGTTGGATGCTTTGGTGGCCGGAACGCGGATTATCATCGTACCCGGTTTCCGCTTTCGTCTGGTGGACAAGCTTGTGACCAACTTTCATCAGCCTGAAAGCACCCTTATATTACTTGTTTCTGCTTTCGTAAATGGCGATTGGCGAAGTATTTACGACTTTGCATTAAAGAATAACTTTAGGTTCTTGAGCTACGGAGACAGCTCTTTGCTGGAAAGGAAATAGGTAAGAAGGAATACTTTTTGTATTTATGTTTCGCCAATTAGGTAAAAAACGAAAACAGACTCTTAAATTTTTGTACCTTTGTATTGCAAAACAACAGGATTATGGATCTTGCCGAATTCAACGATATTGCGCCGTTCAACGACGAAGAAGCTGCTGCCGCGTTGTCGCGTCTGGCCAACCATCCCAACACCCCCTGGATTTCCCGTTATATTTTCCCGGATAAGCCGGCCAGTTTCCTGGCAGAGGTCCTGAGAAACATCCATACCGTGGATGAATTCCAGAACATTGTCATGTCCAAGGCGGTAGAATGGGTTATTTCAGCCTCCATGAAAAACTTCACCTATGCCGGTATCGGCAATATCAAGAAGCTGAAAGGGAAGTACCTGGCCATGTCCAACCACAGGGACATTATCCTGGATCCTGCCATCATGCAGCTGGTTCTGAATCGTAACGGCCTGGATCCCACAGAGATTTGTGTTGGAGATAACTTGTTGAAACAGAAGTCGGTAGAGCTTCTTATCCGCTCCAATCGCATGATTAAGGTCATCCGTGGAATATCGGCCCGGGAATTGTATCTGTCTTCCCGGCAGCTGTCCAAATACATCCGTGAAAGCATTACCTCCGGACACAGTTCCGTCTGGATTGCCCAGCGCCAGGGGCGCACCAAGGACGGCATCGACGTCACGGAACAGGGGCTCATGAAGATGCTGGACATGAGCGGAACCAAGGATTTTGTGGAGAATTTCAAGGAAATCCAGATTGTGCCCGTCAGCATGTCGTACGAGTATGAACCCTGCGACATCATGAAAGCCAGAGAAGTGCTCATTTCCCGTACCCAGAAGTACGTAAAACGGGAATTGGAAGACCTGGAGAGTATTATTTTGGGCATCAAGCAGCAAAAAGGCAACGTTCACATGAACATTGATACGCCCATCACCGAGGCCGAAATCTTAGAGGCTGCGGAATGCGACAAGAACGACCGCTACAAGAAGATGCTCTATGTTGTGGACCGTCGGGTCATCCAGGGATACAAGCTATGGAAGACCAATTACATGGCATACGACTGGGTAAACGCCACCACCAAGTATTCAGACCATTATGACAAGGCCGATTTGGAAGCATTCCGTGCGTACGTGGCTGGTCAGCTGAAGCTGGTGGAAAGCACACTGGATCGCAAGGAACTGGAGGATATTTTCCTTCACATATACAGCAATCCCGTTCAGAACAAGGAAAATTTCATATAGTTACACAATTTATATTATGTTAACTTGCCGATGGAAGGAGAATCCCCTGTCGGCATTTTTGTAAAAGATGAGCAGAAAACGCATAGACCTGGTGCTGGAGAACGTGACCATAGAAGCGGTGGCCGCGGAAGGAAAAGCCCTCACGCATGTGGACGGAATGGTGGTTTTCGTGGACTTTGCCGTTCCCGGAGATGTGGTGGACATCCAGGTGTACAAGAAGAAGAAAAATTACATGGAAGGGTTTATCAAGCGCATTGTAAAGCCCTCAGAGCACCGTCTGGAGCCTTTCTGCGAGCATTTTGGCGTCTGCGGCGGGTGCAGATGGCAGCCTCTGCCCTACGAAATGCAGTTGGAAGCCAAGCGCCAGCAGGTGGAGGACCAACTGGTGCGCATCGGCCATCTCCAGGTGCCGGAAATCAGGCCTACACTCCCCTCCGAGGCCACCCGTTACTACCGTAACAAATTGGAATTCAGTGCTTCATGTAACCGATGGCTCCTCAAGGATGAGAATCCGGAAGCCCTTTCCGAGGCCGAAAAAGTGGGCCTGGGCTTCCATGTGGGCAAGTTTTTCGACAAAGTGCTGGATATCCGTGAGTGCCATCTGCAGAGGGAGCCTTCTAATTCTATCCGCCTGCATATCAAGCAGTTCTGCCTGGAGCATAGCCTGGAATTCTACAATATCCGGGAAAACCGGGGCTTTTTCCGCAATATGTTTGTCAGAAGCACGGAAAAGGGTGAATTCATGCTCATCGTTGTATTTGCCCGGGAAGAAAGGGAAAACCGAATTGCGCTCCTGGACTCTGTATCGGCCGCTTTCCCCCAGATTACCAGCCTTTATTACATTATCAACGAGAAACTGAACGATTCCATATCGGACCAGTCCCCTATCCTTTACAAGGGAGAAGACGCCATTTACGAGGAAATGGAGGGCCTTCGTTTCAAGATTGGCCCCAAGTCCTTCTACCAGACCAATTCGCGCCAGGCGTACCGTTTATACAGCGTGGCGCGGGAGTTTGCCGCCCTTACCGGAAACGAACTGGTCTATGACCTTTACACCGGAACGGGTACCATTGCCCAGTTCGTGAGCAAGAAGGCCTCCAAGGTGGTGGGAATCGAATATGTGCCGGAGGCCATCGAGGACGCCAAGGTGAACGCCAGGGCCAACGGCATCACCAACTGCCTCTTCTTTGCCGGAGATATGAAAGACGTCCTGAATGAGGCGTTTATTGAAAAACATGGCCGCCCGGACGTCATCATTTTGGATCCTCCGCGTGCCGGCATCCATCCGGATGTGGCCCGGGTTATCCTGAAAGCCGCTCCCGGACGCATGGTGTATGTGAGCTGCAATCCGGCCTCGCAGGCCCGGGACCTGGCCATCCTGTGCCGGGATTACGAGATTACGGCCGTGCAGCCGGTGGACATGTTCCCGCACACCATGCACGTAGAGAACGTGGTGGCCCTGAGGCGTCGTTCCTAATTCACTTTTACTTTCATCTGAAGTTTTTCCCGGCGTCCGTCCTCATAGACAATGCGGGCCGTGAGCTGGTGCACTCCCCTTGACAGGATGAAGGAGGGAGTATCGAGCTGGTTGCTGTCCCACATCCATTCCACTTCCTGGATGCGGACATGTTCCGGAACCAGCAAAGACGGGGAGAAGGATTCTCCGCTTTGGTAGTTCCCGTTTCCGGGGTTGATGCAGACATAGCCCATCCTCTCCAGCGAAGGGGCAGGCACTTCCACGGCATCGGCGCTGAGCATGAGGTCCATATACAGGCCCAGAGAGGCCGAATACAGCTCCTTCCAGTCTGATTTCTCCAGAGAGAACTCGCTCCAGTAGCTGTTGCCGCGGTTTCCAGGATAGACCACGCTGAGCGGGTAGTTTCCATCGGCCTTGTCAAAACCGTATCCTATATAGATGTCAATCCCTTCCGGGATGCGGAGGTTTTCTTCCGTGAGGTCCACCACTATGCGGCGGAATTCTCCCAGGGTGGGTTTTTCCACCTTTTTGTTGCACACCCGTACAGGGCCGAAGTCCACGGTGATGTACAGGTTGCCAAGATTCTCCTGGCCCTGGGAAGAGATGGAAGGATAGCAGACCACTTGAGTCAGCTGGCGTCCGGAGAGGTTGCAGAGCTCCCGGGCCGAAAAGCGGACGGCTCCTATGGCCACAGACTGGTTGAAGCCTGCGGCGGTTTTTCCGGGATCGTACTTTTCCAGGGTGGTATGGGCTGCCTCTCCGGGAGTGGGCAGCTGGACAAACACGCAGCTCATGCGGGTGCCCTCTTTGACGGAAAAAGGCACGGAAGTGTCCAGGTAGCCGTTTTTGGAGGCATTCAGGGTATAGGAGCCCTCCCCTTCCACCGGCAGCAGGAAAAAGCCGTCCGGGCCCGTTTTGACGGTGTTTTTGCTTCCTTCCAGGCCCATGAGGACGTCCGCTACCGGCTTGCCGGCAGAATTGCGCACTATTCCGTTGACATTGGGGCCGGCATCCCGGAGCACGCGGAAGCGGCTGAATCCTTCCGAATACTCTATGCAGGTGAGCTGGATGCCGGTGAAATCCCCTTCCCAGTCTGACGGCTCATAGGAAAGCTGGCGGCTGGTTCCGGGAAAGACCAGGGATGAAGCATTGTATGCCTGCCCAAAGTTGGGCGAGGCGGGGTTGGAAGAAGGAATGATATAGAAGCAGGGATGGTCTCCCGCATTATTGACACCGTTGTATTTGCGCCAGTCTTTCCACAGGTCCAGGGCCGATATCTCCCCTACCATACGCTCCGAGCGGTCTGCGTGGTAGATGAGAAGCCCTTCCGGCATGGGAGCGTCCCAGCCGGTGCCGTCCCGGCTTTCCACTACGAAGAACTCCCCTTCCGTAGCCGTGTGAACGCGAAAGGCCTGGTTCCGCTGTGTCGGCCCCAGCACCACCTCCCCCTCCGGAAGTTCCGGAAGCTGTGCCTGCCACCCCACCAGGGTGCGCTCTACTGCGTTCATATAAGGAGGAGTGCGTCCTTCATTGTTGTACAGGCCCCGGCACATGAGGGAAAAGTCGTAAAGGCCGCTGGCCAAACCGTCCACTGCGCCGTTCACGTCATAGAAATCCGGCAGGCCCAGCGCATGCGCCAGCTCGTGGCAGCAGATGCCTATGCCCCCGGGGCGGTTTCCCTCGCTTCCGTCCAGTTCGGCGGAGCAGAAGTACGCATCCAGTTTGACTCCATCGAAGAGGGCTTCCCTGTCGGCCTGATCAGGGGAATCCTGGATGCTCCAGTGATGGGACCAGATGGCATCCGCAGGCCCTCCGGCCGACTGGTCGTATCCGGCAAAGAAGAAGATGCAAAGGTCCACGATGCCGTCCTGGTTTGCGTCGTAAAGGGAGAAATCCACCTCTTCGTCCAGGCGGGTGCAGGCTTCCAGCAGCGCCTTTTCCGGGGCGGTGTCGTCTATGCGGTGGCCACCCTGGATGACATCCTTCCCGTAGAAGGCCATTTTCTTGTCCAGTCTGACAGGGCCATAGACATCAAAGACCGGCCGGAAGAGGCCGCCGGAATTCTCTGAAAAGTAATCCAGGACAGAGCCCGTGGCGCCGTTCTCGTTGTACCCTTTCTGGTTCAGAAGGGCTTGGAAGTGCTCTAAGGGCTCTTCCAGGGTCATGGAAACATCTGCAAATTCTACCAGGAACACAGGAATATGAACCTCTCCCTGCGAGGGAATGATCTGTTGTCCCTCCAGGCAGAAGGCCTGCAGAAGCAGGACGGCGGCCAGCACTCCCCTTTTCATCTTTGCAGCACGAAATAAGTGTTTTCGTCCTTCTTGAGCCAAATCATCCGGCTGGTGAGCTTGAGCACCAGCAAATCTGTAAAGCTCTCGCACTGAAGGGTATATCCGTTGGCCATCACGCGGTAATGCAGGGAAATACGGTCTCCCTCCCTGAGCGTGGCCGGGATATCGTGGATGCTGAGCACCTTCCTTTCACCGGGGTCCAGGAGGCGGAACAGCAGCGTTCCGTCCGGACATTCCACCGTGGAAAGCTGATGCCGCTCTTCGTTGTACACCTGGCTCCCTCCGGGTATGCCGTAGGCACCGGGAACCGTCACCTGCAAAATGGGGTCATCTTCCGGGACAGGGGGCACGGGAGGATTGGGCTTGGGACAGCCCGTGAGGATTAGCAGGCATAGTATGAAGGGTGCGGCACGCATAAAAACGCTATTCCATATATACAAATATAGGCAAATTCTCCAAGATTTGCTAATTTTGCACCGCAATTGTCGGACTAAGAGTCTGTTTTGAAATGATTGATATTGTTATTTATAGTTTATTCATCTTTCGCAAGTGCGAAAGATACCCAACTTGGAGCCCTGAATGGGCGATAGCAAGCCTCCTTCCCCGAGGGGAGGAGGTTTGGAGGAGAGGGTA
>CAJOLS010000093.1 GCA_905235535.1 uncultured Bacteroidales bacterium | reverse complement strand
GGTAAAAGCCGGCGTGCACGTAATCCGCATGCCCAAGACGGAAACGGCCGATGAGGTTAAGGAACTGGAGGCCGAAATCCTGAAGGTGGAAACCGAGATGGGCAGGGTGGGGGAAACCAAGATTATGGCCGCCATCGAAAGCGCCCTGGGCATTGTGAATGCCTACGCCATTGCTACGGCCTCGCCCCGTATGATGGGCATAGCCCTGGGGGCCGAGGACTACAGCGCCAACCTCAAGACCAACCGAACTCCGGGCGGCGCAGAGCTGCTGCTGGCCCGTGAGCAGATTGTGGTAGCAGCCCGCGCCGCGGGCATCTGCTGCTTCGATACCGTGTATTCCAACCTGGACGACATGGAGACTTTCCGCAAAGAGGTGGAACTGATCAAGACGCTGGGTTTTGACGGTAAATCCATCATCAACCCCCGTCAGATTGAGGTGGTGAACAGCGTGTTCACGCCCACCGAGAAGGAAATCACCAAGGCCCGTGCCGTGGTGGCCGCCATCAAGGAGGCCCAGGCCAAGGGCTCCGGCGTCATTGCCGTGAACGGTAAGATGGTAGATCGTCCGGTGGTCCTGAGGGCAGAGCGTACCATTGCCCTGGCCGTGGCTGCCGGCGTAATCAGCGAGGAGGAAGTCCTATGAGAAACAGCAAATTAGTTACCCTGGAAGAGGCCATCCGGCGCAGCGGCCTCAAAGATGGTATGACCATCAGCTTCCACCACCATTTCCGTGGCGGAGACAAGGTGGTGAACCTGGTTGTAGATAAACTGGCCCGGATGGGCTTCAAAGACCTGAAACTGGCCGCATCCAGCCTTTCGGATGTCCATGCTCCGCTTATTGACCACATTAAAAGCGGAGTAATCACCGGCATTTCCACCTCCGGTTTAAGAGGGGCTTTGGCCGATGCCATTTCCCGCGGCCTCATGCAAGAGCCCGTTGTGTTCCGTTCCCACGGCGGCCGCGGCAGTGCCATTGCCAATGTGGAACTGAAGATTGATGTCGCCTTTCTTGGCGCCTCTTCGGCCGATGAACTGGGCAATGCCTGCGGCTATTCCCGCAGCGAAAATGCCAAGAGTATCTGCGGCTCCCTGGGTTATGCCCTGCCGGATGCCCGTTACGCCAAGCATGTGGTGGTGATTACGGACGACCTGGTGGGATATCCCAATATGCCCATGTCCATATCGGCCGCCGATGTAGAATCCGTCGTGTTGGTGGACAGCGTGGGAGACAGCTCCAAGATTGCTGCAGGCGCCATCCGTGATTCCAAGAATCCGCGCGATATCCTGCTGGCCAAACAGGCTGCCAAAGTAATCATTAACTCCGGTTATTTCGTGGAAGGGTTCAGCATCCAGACGGGTACCGGCGGCGCCTCTCTGGCCGCTGTGAAATATATCCGTGAAGAAATGATCAACCGGGGCATCAAGGCATCCTTCGCCCTGGGCGGCATTACGGCGCACATGGTGAAACTGCACGAAGAAGGCCTTATCGGCAAATTGATAGACGTGCAGTCTTTTGACAAGGTGGCGGCGGAATCCATCAAGAACGACCCTTCGCACCAGGAAGTATCGGCCGTGGAATATGCTTCCGGACAGCATCTGGGAAGTGCCACCCACGCCTTGGACATTGTTATCCTGAGCGCCCTGGAGGTGGATACCCAGTTCAACGTGAACGTTTTGGTGGGCTCTGACGGTATTATCCGCGGCGCCATCGGCGGCCATCAGGATACGGCAGCCGACAGCGCTCTCAGCATTATCGTTTGCCCGCTCCTTCGCGGTCGCATTCCTTGCGTTGTACCCAAGGTAACCACCCTCATTACTCCCGGAAAATCCGTGGATGTGGTGGTTACGGAGTACGGCATTGCCGTGAATCCCGGCCGACCGGAGATTGCAGAAAAGCTTAAGGCTGCGGGGCTCAAGATTGTAGATATAAAGGACCTGGCTGCCAAGGCTTCTTCCATTATCGGCACCCCTGACAAACTCCCCTTTGGAGACAAGGTGGTGGGTGTGGTGATGAACCGGGACGGTTCCGTGCTGGACAAAATCTACAATATTGTGGAATAATGCCCGTTACCCTGGAGCAATTGCTGCAAAGCCGGGACAACCGGGCAAAGCATCAGAAGGACCTGCTGGATTCCCATCCCTGCAGGTCCCTGCTTTGCATGACGGTGCAGTTGCCCGGGCCCGAAAAACGGAACAGGTATTCGCTGGCCATTGCCAATGCGGGTGTGGAAGCCATCCGAAAGGCTTTTTCGCCGGAATATGAGGAGCTGAAGGACTTGGAAACCGGCTATGAAGGCTATTTCCTGGTTTCCCTTCCTGCCATAGAAGCCAAGCGCCTGGCCTGCCGGATAGAAGACACCCATCCCATAGGACGTCTGATGGATATTGACGTGTTGATGCAAAGGACCGAAGAAAATTATTTTTCGTGTAGCAGCCCGAAAAAACAATTTTCCTCGGTTATCTGTCTGTCCAGAGGCGATATGGGCCTGGAAGCTCGCAAATGCCTGCTCTGCGGCAATGAAGTAAGATATTGCATGAGGGCTAAAACCCACACTACGGCCCAGTTACTGGCCAGAATGGAAAAAATGGTCATGGATTATGGCATTCCGAAGTGCAATATTTTGGAGAAATGGTAAAGAATTCTTATAAATTATTACGATTTCTTGGGAAATCGCTAATAAAGTGTTACCTTCGTAGTGTGATTCCCTAACAGGCGGAACCGGGAGTATTGGAAAGCCTGTTGGATGATGCAAAGCTATAGAGAGCACAACATACAGGAACTGCCTCTAAGCAGTCCTTTCTTCCGCCGGAAGGTGGAGCACTTCCTCGGAGAAAACGGTCTCCGGATGGAAGAATTAGACGTATATTGTGTTATCGAGAATGAGGCCGGCCGCATCCTGGCCGGCGCCGGTATCCGGAAAGACATCATCAAATGCATTGCGGTGGCACAGGAGGCCCGCTCCGAGGGCCTGGCGGCTCCGCTGGTATCGTACCTGATTTCCCTGGCCGCTTCCCGGGGTATTCCGGAGCTCAAGCTGTTTACCAAGCCGGAGAACAAGGCTATTTTTGAAAGCCTGGGGTTCCATGTACTGGCATCGGCCCCCAAGGCCATCTTGATGGAAAACGGCAGGGGACTGGAGCGATACTGCGATTACCTTCGCAGCCAGAAGGGGGAAGGCCGATGCGGGGTGGTGGTGATGAACGCCAATCCGTTCACCCTGGGGCATCGTTACCTGCTGGAGCAGGCCGTCGCCCAGGTGGATACGCTCTATGTCGTTCCTGTGCGTGAAGAAGGCCAGCGTTTCTCCTATGCCGAACGAGTTTCTATGATAAGAAGGGCAGAGGAAAATTATTTTTCGTGCAGTAGCCCGAAAAACCAATTTTCCTCTGCTGGAAAGATTGTCGTGCTGGAGGGGAGTGAGTATCAGATATCGGCCGCCACTTTCCCTACCTATTTCCTGAAAGACCTCTCTAAGGCTGCTGAAACGCACATTAGGCTGGATATTGACCTGTTCCAGCGCCATATAGCTCCGGCCCTGAAGGCCGAAGTCCGCTTCGTGGGCACCGAGCCCGACGACGCCCTCACCAACCACTATAACACTATCATGAAGGAATGCCTGCCCCATGTGGTGGAAATCCCCAGACTCAAAGCATCTGAAAGCGTGGGCCTTGTGGAGTCGGAAGAAAAATGGTTTTTTGGGCTACCGCACAAAAAATATTTTTCTTCCGACGGAAAGGATTCCGTTTCGGCATCGGCTGTACGGGCTGCGCTGGACCGGGGCTGTTTCCGGGAGGCATCGGCCCTGTGCCCCAGGAGCACGTGGTCTTATCTGCTGGCCGATCTGGCCAGCCGTGCGCTGCAGTTGGAACTGGATACGCCCGGCAAACCCGGACTTGTGGGGCCCGATTCCAACGGTGCGCACAAGGACATGGACTATAGTACCATGCAAAAGGGAATCACCGCCCTTCGGCCTTTCTGGCCCCGGATGGCCCAGGCTTCTTCGGCCGAGGAGCTTCGTCAGCTGGGCATGGAGGCCGAACAGGCCATGATGGCCGCAACCGGCGGGGTCAATACCCACCGCGGCGCCATTTTCTGCATCGGCCTAATCCTCCAGGTCTTCTGCTCAATCACTCAATCCGTTGATATTCAGCAAGATCTACGCAAAGGGGTGCACCTCCAGGTGCACCGCTTGTACGGGAAGTCGCTCAGTGAGAGCGAGTTACGTGAAAGCGCCAGCGGGGCGAAGGATGTGAAGGGCGCGAAGGCGATGGCCGATGATGGATATAGGCAACTGTTCGAGGACTGGCTGCCGTATTATGCCTCCGGAGCTGGGGAGTTGAAGACCCTGCTACGGATTATGAGCACCCTGGAGGATACCTGCGTAATCAAGAGAGTGGGGTACGAGAGGGCGCAGGAGGTGAAGAGGGAGGCCGATGAGATTCTTCGCTTTGCTCAGAATGACAAGAATGGCGCTCAGAATGACAGACTGACGGAAATGTGCAGAGGGTATGCTGCCGAGGGAATTTCCCCCGGCGGTGCGGCCGATATGCTGGCTTTGACAATATTTATACATTCAATCATACTATGATAACACTTAACCCCAATGGAGTTTATCTCCTCGATGGCAAGACCATCGCCCAGGACGCAGCTCCCGGCCATGACGAGGCCCGTGAAAACACCATTACTTACCAGATTCTCCGTGCGCATGACGTGGACGGTTCCAAAGGCAAAGACCTGAGGATTCGCTTCGACGCCATGGTTTCGCACGACATCACCTACGTGGGTATTATCCAGACGGCCCGCGCCAGCGGCCTGGAGAAGTTTCCGCTGCCTTATGCCATGACCAACTGCCACAACTCCCTGTGCGCAGTGGGCGGTACCATCAACGAGGACGACCATGTGTTCGGCCTTTCCGCCGCCAAGAAATATGGCGGTATCTATGTACCTGCCAACCAGGCGGTTATCCATCAGTATGCCCGTGAGGCCCTCACCGTCTGCGGCAACATGATCCTGGGTTCCGACTCCCATACCCGTTATGGCTCCCTGGGTAATATGGGCGTTGGTGAAGGTGGCGGCGAGCTGGTGAAACAGCTCCTGGAGAACACCTGGGACATCAAGGCTCCCGAGGTGGTTCTGGTATGGCTGGAAGGCAGGCCCAAGCGCGGTATCGGCCCTCACGATGTGGCCATCAGCCTTGTCAAGGCCGTGTTCGAGAGCGGTTTCGTGAAGAACAAGGTTCTTGAATTTGCCGGCCCCGGTGTGAAGGAACTGCCCATCGACTTCCGCAACGGTATCGACGTCATGACCACCGAGACCACCTGCCTCTCCTCCATCTGGATTACGGACGAGGAGGTGAAAAGCTATTTCCAGATGCACAATCGGCCCGATGCTTTCAAGGAACTGAAGCCCGGCCAGGTGGCCTGGTACGATTCCATGATTACCATAGACCTGAGCCGGCAGGAGAGCATGATTGCCCTGCCTTACCACCCGTCCAACGCCGTTTCCATCCACGAGCTGCAGGCCAATCCCGAAAAAGTGCTGAGGGCCATCGAGGAAGATACCGTCAAGCGCTTTGGAGACAAGGTGCATCCGGACCTCCTGAGCAAGATCAAGGACGGAAAGGTACATGCCGACCAGGGTATCATTGCCGGCTGCTCCGGCGGTACCTATGACAACCTCTCCGAGGCTGCCACCATCCTGAAGGGCAAATCCATCGGCAACGATTACTTCACCATGAGCGCCTATCCTCAGAGCACGCCCGTGTATCTGGCCACAACGCGCAACCATATTGCTGAAGAGCTCCTGGAGGCCGGGGTGGTGATTAAGCCCGCTTTCTGCGGCCCTTGCTTCGGCGCCGGCGATGTGCCGTCCAACAACGGTCTTTCCATCCGCCACACCACCCGTAACTTCCCCAACCGTGAAGGCTCCAAGCCCGGACAGGGACAGATTTCGATGGTGGCCCTGGTGGATGCCCGCTCCATTGCCGCCACCGCTGCCAACGGCGGTGTTATCACGGCTGCAACGGACATCGAGTACGAAGATACCCACAAGCCTTACCAGTTTGACGGTCACATCTACGAAAAACGTATCTACAACGGTTTCGGAAAGGCCGACCCGAGCCTGGAACTCCGTTACGGTCCCAATATCAAGGACTGGCCCGTGATGCCCGCCATGCAGGAGAACATGCTGGTGGAATTGGCCGCCGTCATCCACGACCCCGTGACCACTACCGACGAGCTCATCCCTTCCGGCGAAACCTCCAGCTACCGTTCCAACCCGCTGAAGCTTTCCGAGTTCGCCCTCAGCCGCCGCGTGCCCGAGTATGTGGGCCGAAGCAAGCGCATCCAGGCCGATGACCGTGCCCGCCGCGCCGGACAGCTTGCCGAGGACCTCAAGAGAGCCCTTATCGTAGCCGGGACATCGGCCGAAAGCACATCCTTCGGCTCCTGCGTCTTTGCCAACAAGCCCGGTGACGGCAGCGCCCGTGAACAGGCCGCTTCCTGCCAGAAGGTGCTGGGCGGAGATGCCAACATCTGCTATGAGTATGCCACCAAGCGCTATCGTTCCAATTGCATCAACTGGGGTATCGTTCCTTTCACTATCGGCAAGGGAACTCCTTTCAATTATGAGGTGGGGGACTATGTCTTCGTGCCCGGCATCCGGGAGGCCATCCTAAGCGGAGAGGAGCAGATTGAGGCCCGCGTCATTACCCGTGACGGCCGCTCCACGCCCATTACCCTCTACTTCCAGAACCTCACCGAAGACGAGCGCCAGATTCTTGCCGACGGCTGCCTGATGAATTATTATAAAAACCGTAAATAAACCATGGAAAAA
>CAJOLS010000092.1 GCA_905235535.1 uncultured Bacteroidales bacterium | reverse complement strand
GTCCTCCTTATCCACCTGGACGATGGAGGAAGACAGTTCCTTCTTGGACAGGGTGCCGTAGCCAATCACTACGGACTCGTTGAGGAAGGTGTTGTCCTCTCCCAGCACGATGGTTTCTGGAAGGTTCTTGGCGATGAATTCCTGTGTGGCATAGCCGATGCAGCTGACGACAATCTTGGCGTCGGCCGAGGAAACCGTGAGGACAAAGTCGCCGTCCAGTCCGGTGGAGACACCGGTGGTGGTGCCTTCCTCCATGACGGTTGCTCCAATCACGGGACCCAGTTCATCGACTACCACACCCTTGATCTGGTATCCGCCTTGGGCGAATACGAGGCCCGCGGCCATAAGCAGCAGTGCCAAAGTTGAGATAATCCTTTTCATCAGGTTTGTATTGAAATTGGTTATTGTGTGCAGTGTTGTGAGGTTGTGCACCAAAGTTACTTGTCCCTATACGCGCATCCGAATTAAATAGGGGAAATATAATCCCGGGAGTGCACGGCATAAAATTAACAGGCTGATTTTCAGCCATTTAATAATTTCTTTGGATAAAAATGTATAAAGGAAATATCGGCCTATTTGGTGCCGATTCTCATGATGGCCTCCTCAAATTGGTCGTTCTCGACCACCGATTTGTTCTTTACTCGCGTCTTGTAGGTATTGATGGTATGGACGGAATAATTCAGGAATTTGGCAATGCGGTCGCTCTCCGTAATGCCCAGCCGGATAAGGGCGAAGATGCGCATTTCCGTGCTCAGGCCGCGAGACGGAACCTCTCTGTCTTCTTCCTTGAAAAGGGCATTGTAGTTTTCCGCAAACGTGGGGAAAATCTTCAGGAAGGTGGTGTCGAAGGCTTCGTACATCTGGTCCCGTTCCTTGGCGATAGCCGATTCCTTGACGCTGCGACGCAGCTCCTCATACTGCCGGGCCACCAGCATACGGTCCACGGTTTTGTACAGGACCGAGATTTTGTCTATATACTCTGCGTTGAGGTAGAAGGAATTGCCAATGTAGGCGGTTTTGATGGCATCGGCCTCCGCAAGCCTTGCATTCAGCCTGTCCAGTTTGCGGTTTTGCCTGCGGATGAACAGGATGACAAATCCCGAGGCCAGAATAAAGACGACGGCGACAAAAATGCTTCCCAGAAGTAAATTCCGCTCCTGTTGCAGGCTCTCGTTGCGGTTTTTCTCAATGATGGGCAGAATGGCGCCCACTTCGATTTTCCGCAGGCGGGCATCGTAAAAATTGGCGTCTTCAAAGGATTCCCGAACATAACGGGTGGGGCGGTCAATCTCTCCCTCACGGCTCAGCATGTCTGCCAGCATGCGCAGGGCCGTCGTCTCTTTGGTGGACGAGCGAAGGTCGCAGACAGCCGCTTCGGCCAGATTCTCCACGGCCTTGTCGCTTTCCCCGTTTTGCATGTACATCCAACCCAGGCAGGAAGCGACGATGGCCCTGCGGTGGATATCGATGTCCCGTCCCATCAGATAGGAAAACTCTCCGATGCTCTCGGAAGTACGGTCGCTTTTCATCAGGGAATCGGCGTGGTGGTAGTGCCAATCGTCGCTCTGCCGGTCCAGCAGCGAAAGAAGCTGGCCGACATAGGCGTTCCCGTCGGCAATGTAGCCGGGACGCCAATCCGGCTCGTAGTTATAGTCGGCAATGGAATAATGGAGCCGCGCCATGATTTCATAGTAATTCGCCAGCGACTTTTGCGAGACTCCTTCCAGGCTTATCTGCGCCGCCACGTCGAAGGCTTCCTTGAAGAATCCGGTGGAGAGAAGGCAAAAAACTTTGGCGCAGCCCGCCTGCAAAAGTTTGTCCCTGTCCCCTTCCCGGACGGCCAGCCCATACAGCCGGTTCGCGTAAGCAAAGGCAGAGTCGGACTTGTAGCTTTCGTATTCCCGGAACAGCGCAGACATGACTTCCCATTGTTCCGCTCCGGACGTCGCCCGGACCAGATTTTTCCGCAGCAGGGACATCCGTTCCTCCTTGTGCGCATCAAAGACGGCCTTCTGTTCCAAGGCATCGTCCAGTTCCTTCAATTTTTGTTCAACGGTCCGGCCATGTCCCAAGGCACCGGAACAAGCGGCCCAGCACAAGAACAAAACAATCAGTAAAGGCTGTCTCATAGTGTGCAGTTGGTGCTTACAGCCTCAAAGTTACTGATTTTTCAATGAATAAAAAATTAGAACTGGAAATAAATGAAACTTTGCAGGTCGGCCGTGATGAACTGGTAAATGAAAAGCACCAGCAAAACCACCAAAACGCCCATAACACCCAGCGGGAGGCGTGAAAAGGCCAGACGGTAACGCCGCTTGAAACGCTCCGGCAGCCAGTGGATGAGCATGCCCGCTGCAAAGATAATGAGCACCGCACGGTGCTCCCAGGCCATGGCCGGCACCTTGGAGAAATCCCAGGGGCCGCCAATCTGGTTCACCATGTTCTTGGCGGTGTTCCAGGCCTGTTCGTTGGCAAGGGCCGGGTCCAGGTTGGAGCCGCTGCGGAAGAAAAGGCGCGTGAAGGTGATGAACACGAAGGTCTGGAAAATATCCCAGGCGCGGGAAATCCACTCTGTGGCCCTTGCCGGGAAGGACTTTCGTGCCAGCACCACATTAAACTGGGCATCCAAGGTGTACACGGGCTCCCTTGGGGGAACCAGGGCGCGGAAAGCCCATTTCACCACCGTCCCCGCCCAGATGACGAGCAGCCACACCAGGAACAGGTTCCATACAGGGGCAGGGGTTACACGGGAGAGGATGAACACCAGCAGCGTGAAGGCGGTGACAATGCCCACTTTCCGGGCCATGGTGCGCCCCGTCCACACCTTATAGATAACCATCCCTATGCCGTTGAGGCCGCCCCAGATCATGAAATTCCAGCTGGCACCGTGCCACAGGCCGCCCAGCAGCATGGTGTTCATGGAATTGATGTTGGTGGTGATGAGCTTGCGGTCGGCCGGTTTTTTCCAGGCCCAGAGGCCGATGGCGCCCGCCAGCACCGCCACCCCGAAGGCCACCCACCAGCTTCCGCTGAGGAAAGAGCCGATGATGGCGACGGCCGCAATGATAATATAGGTGCCGGCCGTAGCGTTCCGGTTGCCGCCCAGCGGAATATACAGATAATCCCTTAACCAGCGGCTCAGGGTCATGTGCCAGCGGCGCCAGAACTGCTGCGTATTCACGGCCTTGTAAGGCGAATCAAAGTTCTTGGGCAGGTAGAAGCCCATGAGCATGGCCACGCCCGTAGCAATGTCCGTGTAACCGGAAAAATCGGCATACACCTGAAGGGAATAGCAGAAAAGGGCCGATAAATTCTCGAAGCCGCTGTACATGAGCGGGTTCTCGAACACGCGGTCTGCGAAATTCACAGCCAGATAATCGGCCAGGATGAGCTTCTTGAGCAGGCCGTTCATAATCCAGAAGACCGCTATCCCGAACCACCGGCGGCTCAAGTTGTAGGGCTTGTGCAGCTGCTCCACAAATTCCACGGCACGCACGATGGGACCAGCCACCAGCTGCGGGAAGAAGCTCAGGTAAAAGCCGAAATCCAGGAAATTGCTCACCGGTTCAATCTTGCGCCGCTTCACATCCACCATGTAGCTCACCGCCTGGAAGGTGAAGAAGGAGATGCCCACCGGCAGGATGATGGCATCCACCCGGAAAATTTCGGCCCCGGAGAGCATGTTAAGCCATTCTCCCAAAACGTCGTACACCTCCAGCGACAGGCCGAAGAGGTTGTTCACGAAGTCCGTGAGGAAATACGCATACTTGAAATATGCCAGGATACCCAGGTCCACCACTACGCTGAAAGCCGTCAGGGCCGATTGGGCCTTTTCCCCCTTAATCCTGTTCAAAAGCTTGGCCGCCAGGAAGTTATAAACTATCACGAAGACCAGAAGGGCCAGGAAGACGCCGCTGGTTTTGTAATAGAAGAACAGGGAAACGGCGAAGAGGTATCCGTTGCGCAGGAGCGGCTTGGAATGGATGAGCGAGAACAGGGCGAAAACCAGTGCGAAGAACGCCCAGAAATAAAACTGGGTGAACAGCAGCGGATGCGCCTGATCAAAGGAGAACAGGTTTTTCAGGAAATCCCATATGAGATCCCAGAAGGTCATTTGCCTGTGTAATAGTCTTCCAGGATGGCGTCAAACAGCATATCGGCCACCTCACGGTATCCCTGCGGGGTAAAATGCACTTTGTCGGACTGGGCCAGGCCGGCGGTTTCCCACTGGGCCATGGAGCCATAGCCGCCCATGGCCTCATACCAGTCCCAGAAGACGGCCTTGTATTCGGCCGCCAGGTCCCGGAAGGCCTTTTCGGCCCGGGCAGTATGCTCGTTCACTCCCCGGCCCCGGCGCCAGCTGTCGTTGATGCCCGTGAACAGGAAGGCGCAATGGGGATTCACTTTCCGGATTTCGTGGATGATGGCGCGGTAGTTGGCCTTGAAGTAGTTTTCGTCAAATTCGGCCCCCTGGATATCGTTGATGCCTATGGAAAAGACCACCAGGTCCGGTTGCACGCGGCGAAGGTCTTCCGCAAAAAGGCGGCAGCGGCGCCAGGACTGCGTGGAAGCCCCGTTTACCCCCGCCTCGCTCATGGTAAAGCCGGCGTTGGGACGGTCCAGGTACAGGCCCCGGAGCGTATAAGTTCCCTGCCCTTTGAAGGTTAGCTGAAGCCAGTCTGTATAATAGGGAAGGTCAAAATGGCAAAGTTCCCTGCCCGCAGCGCCCCTCACCGTATCCCGGCCGTTGAGGATGAGCACAGGCTCCAGGCCGCCCTCCCCCAGCACATCCACTTTGTTGAAGGAATAGTGCTGCTGCAACAGCTGGGGCTCTTTGGACACCAGGTCTATCACGGCACGGGCCGATGTATCCCGCGCCTTCACGGCCATGCCGCTTACGCCCAGTTCCAGGTCCCGGGGCTTGAGGCAGGTGCCGCTGTCCCACGAGCCCTGCCAGGACGTAACGTAACTGGAAGGAGTATTGGTACCGGCGGCCGAAAAGGGGAAAACCAGGCCCCTGCCGCCGTCTATGCCATACCGGAGGGAAAGAAAATGCTTGCGGAGACGGTCTGTAAAGGTGCCCCCCTGCACGTGCGAACCACCCATGTGAAGGACTTTCACATCCGTAGAGCCCGTTGCCAGCAGGGAATCCAGCTTGCGCAGGAAGAGCTGGTAGTCGGGTGAAGAGCCGGCCGGGTACTGGAGGCGGCTCTTGTCCGGACGGGTGAAAGGATACCTGCGCGCCCCGGCGGGCAGCAGGATTCCCAGAAACAACAGACACAGAATCAAACGCTTCATCATCTTTCTTTCATCAGTTTCCGCTCCTGGGGATAGGTTTTCCGGAGCTGGTAGAAATCGTAATACGTCAACAGGGACCGGGCAAAGGTCTCGCCCACTTTCTGAGCCCCGGCAGGCGTGAAGTGGATATAGTCCGGGCCTGCCAGCGGCGGGTTGTGCTTAACCCACTGGACCATGGAATTTTCTCCGCCCATCATGCGGTAAAGGTCCCAGTAGGCGGCGTCGTTGCGAAGGGCCGTGGCCTTGAGGGAATCCACCAGTTCCGGCAGGCGGGGCCAGGTGACTACGCGCCCGTTCACGCTTTTGCCCATATCGGACGGGCCGATGAACAGGATTCTGGCCTGGGGAGCCACCTCGTGGAAATACTGGAGCTGGGCGGTGATCTGCTCCATGTACTGCCCGATAACCTTGGAATTGCGCGAAACGGGCATATAGTTGCCGCCAAACTGCAGGATAATGAGGCGGGTGTCCGTCATGTCCAGGCTCTCGGTCATGAGCGGCTTGGAGATGCGGGTGAAAATGTTGCCCGAACAGCCCCGCAGCGGCACATTGTCCACCGCCACGCCGCCTTCACCGTCGGCACTGATGCCGTAAATCTCGGCGCTGCCGGTGATGCGGAGGGTGGCCTTGGGAACGGCACGCGGGAAATGCCAGGTTTTGAGCACCACCCCGCTTTCCCCCTTTTGGGTTTCCACCCGGGGCGTGAGGGTATCGGCCACCACCTTCACCTCAAATCCCTGGCTGGGACGGCCATAGAGGATGCTTATGCTGGAGAATACCTTGGCCGTTTCCTTGGCATATTTGCTCTTGGTGGGACGGAGGGTGACGGTTCCGCCACCGGTGAGCTGAACCACCTGGGCCAGAGGACCGTAGCGGCTGTGCGCGGCCCTTACGGTGGTGGAATCCCCATACATGGTATATTGCATGAAGGCCCCGCTGGCCACCTTGGAAATGGAGGCCGAGGGGACATTGCCAACCGCCGGGAAGAAGCCCGTTCCCCCGCCTCCGAAGCGCTCTTGCAGGCCTTGGCGCAAGTCCGAGCTGATGCGGTCCATCTCTATCTGGGAGTCTCCGTAATGCAGCACGCGAACCGGCATGTCCCGCTCCTGCGCCTTCTCCAGTTCCCGGAAGAAGGGATCGAAGAAACGGAAGTCGTCCTCCGGAAGGAAGATGCGGTCCGGATTCTCGTAGAAGAACTTGCGGTAATGCTCCAGCGTATCCTGGTCCATCCGGAAGCGGGCGTCCAGGCTCCGGAGCACGGAGTCCACGTTCACGCGTGCCAGTTTGGCGTCTTCCAGCGAACGACGGTAGGACGAATAGCGGATGGTAAGCGGCCCGGCGGCGATGCCATCGGCCGGAAAAACCAGCCACAGCACACCCAGAGCCGCAAAAATGCCCAGTAGAAAAATGAGGACCTGCTTTGCCTTCATAGTTCACAAAGGTACACTTTTTCTTCCAATATCTCCATGGCAGAGCCTAAGAGTCTGTTTTGAAATGATTGATATTTTTATTTATAGTTTATTTTTGTGGAAATTTTTCTTGAAAATTTTTGGCCATAGGGGTTCCTATGGGTGA
>CAJOLS010000091.1 GCA_905235535.1 uncultured Bacteroidales bacterium | reverse complement strand
TTTTGGTTTGGGATCATTCGCTACATTTGCCAAGATTAACACCACGCATATTTTAATTTTTTTAGAATTAACAAGAAAATTGTTATTTTTAACACTATAACCAACTAATTTTTAACCAATCCATTATGCTATCAAAAAAGTTCGGATTGCTTGCAGGGATGATATTCCTTGCGGCAACGTTCGGAGCAAATGCTCAGAACTTGACAGTACGTGGTACGGTGTCGGACGCGGTCGGCCCCATTGTGGGAGCCGTCGTGCTGTCCGGCAACGCGAACGCAGTTACGGACCTGAACGGTGCCTATTCCATCACTGTTCCGTCCAACGCCGTTCTGGAGGTTTCCTGCCTGGGCTATGTGAGCCGGCAGATTCCCGTGAACGGGCGTACGAACATTGACATTCTCCTGGAAGAGGATGCCGAGGTGCTTCAGGAGGCCGTGGCCCTGGGTTACGGCGCCCAGACCAAGAAGAAGGACCTGTCCGCTTCCGTGGGTATCGTGAACAATGCCGATGAACTGGCCGCCCGCCCGGTGACCAGCACTTCAGCCATGCTGCAGGGTCAGGTAGCCGGTGTGGTGGTATCCGCCGACGGTGGCTCCCCGACCAGTGACCCCAAGATCATTATTCGTGGCCAAGGCTCCCAGAACGGCGATTCCGTGCTATGGGTGGTTGACGGCGTGCCCGGCGCTCCCATCGTTTCCATGAATGACATCGAGAGCATCGTGGTCCTGAAGGATGCCGCTTCCGCCGCTATCTATGGTGCCACTTCCGGTGCCGGCGGCGTTATCCTCGTGACCACCAAGAAGGCCAGCAAAGGTATTCATCTCGAATATGATTTGGTGGCCGGTGTGCGTTCCCTCGCCAATCTGCCGCAATCCCTGGACGGCGCACAGATGTGCGAGATGCGTACCCAATCCCTCACCAACGCCGGGATGTCGGTTTCTGACGGTTACAACCCCGCCAAGAATCCCTGGGCCGCCACCACACGTACAAACTGGTTTGCCGAGCTCTTCAAACCGGCTTTCTATCAGCGCCATGACGTGGCCCTCAACTTTGGTTCCGACATTCATAAAGGGCGCCTCACTTTCAGTTTTCAGGATAATCAGGGTGCCGTCGTAGGTTCTTACAACAAGACAATCGGCGTCCGCTATAACGGTGAATTTAACATCAACAAGTGGGTCAAGATTACAGAAGACCTCAGTTTCTCGCATGTCGGCGGGCGCTCTCCGGACACCGATTCCGCGTATTCCGGTACCATCCTGAACGCCATCTATATGCCCCGCAGTTCCGAGGTCCGTCAATCTTCCGGTCCTCTGCAGGGTAAATGGGGCGGTGTCTTTACCGAGGATCCTGCCTACTTTGCCCAGTATGGCAACTACGGTGCGCTCTTTGACGGTATGAACCCTGTCCGTCTGGCAACGGATCAGGACATCTGGAATGGTTATACCAAGTTCTGGACGACAACGGGTTTGGAACTCGCCAATTTCGTAAAAGGCTTGAAGCTCCGTACGCAATTCACCTACAATCTGGACCAGGATATGTCCAAGACGTTTACACACAGAGTTCTGGAAGTAGGTGCCGCCAGCGAAGCCAATGGTTTGACCTGGGCTACCGAACGCAGGGACAAGTGGATTTCCGAATCCACCATCACCTACGACCGGACCTTCGGAAAACACACCGTGGGCGCCCTGGCTGCCATGACATTCGATCATTACAATGCCCGTGGCTTCGACCTCAGCGGCTCCGGCTTCGAGGACGAATCGGACTATCTGCAGTATATCCGCTATGCGTCCGGCGCGACTGGAAATGACCACTACTATGGAGACGATGCCAACATTGCTTTTGTTGCGCGTGCTTCCTACAGCTATGACGACCGTTACTTCGTGACCGCTTCCTGGCGCCGTGACTATGCCGGTCGTCTGCCGAACGGCAACAACTACGGTGACTTCCCCGCCGTGACCGGTGCGTGGAAAGTGTCCAGCGAACCCTTCTTCCCCCAGAACGACGTCCTGAATCTCCTGAAAGTGCGTGCTTCCTGGGGCCGTATCGGTAATCTGGGCTCCGTCGGCATGAACTACAAAAGTGCAACGATGGGATACGAAACCAATCCGTTCTACCGTGTTGAAGCCGCAACCTTTGGCGTAGAGAAAGGAACCGGCTGGGGTATTCAGTTCCGTCCCGGCACTACAATCAACAATTCCCTCACCTGGGAAACCTCTCAGCAGTTTGATGCCGGTCTGGACATGGACTTCTTCAAAGACCGCCTGTCCTTGTCGGTGGACTATTATAACAAACTGACGTACAACCTGATTCAGGACCAGTCCACCGGTTGGCCGCAGACCATCGGCTGGAGCGCCATGAAGGTGAACCAGGGCCGTATCCGCAATTCCGGTGTCGAAATTTCCGTCGGCTGGCGGGACCGTGTCGGCAAGGACTTCAGCTACTTCGTGACGGGAAACTGTTCCTACAACAAGAACGTGGTGGTTGATACCGGCGTACTGGATGATTCCGGCAAGGCCGCTCCCTGGACTGGCGGCGGCAGTTGGCGTATGGTTCCGTGGATTTATCAGACCGAGGCAGGACAGCCCCTGAATTCCTTCTATGTGATCAAGACCGACGGTATCTTCCAAAGTTGGGAAGATGTCTACGAGCACAATAAAGACGGAAAACTCATTCAGCCCGCCGCCCAGCCCGGTGACCTCCGTTTCGTGGACTTCAACAACGACGGCAAGATTGACAATTCCGACCGTCAGTATGTAGGAACAGCCCTCCCTCCCCACTCATTCGCACTCACGGCAGGCTTCGACTGGAAAGGCCTCAACTTCTCCATGATGTGGCAGGGCGTGGCCGGCAACAAGATTGCTTATGTGGCCAAGTCCATGATTCTCTCCGATATGGAAGGAAACTTCAACCGCAGTGCGGAAATCCTGAATGCCTGGAGTCCCACCAATACCCATTCCTCCATTCCCCGCCTGTCCAAGAACGACCCCAACGGCAATTTCTCCACGGCATCTGACTGGTTTATCGAGGACGGCTCCTATCTCCGTCTGAAGAACCTCACCATCGGGTACGATATCACCCGGCATCTCAGAAAGGCGCGTCACTTTGCCGAAAGGGGCAGCTCTTGCTCTGTGTACTTCAGCGGTGAAAACCTCTTAACGTTCACCAAATACTCCGGTATGGATCCGGAAGTCGGTGGCAATGGCCGTGATACGATGAAATATCCTGTTTCCCGTGTCTTCGCCTTTGGTATCAAGATTAACTACTAACAGGAGAAAATTATGAAAAAATATATTGCTATCGCTTTTGCAGCCCTTGGCGTCCTGAGTTTCTCCGCCTGCAACAAATTCTTGGATGTAAAACCGCAGGGAAACTATACCGAAGATAATTTCTTCGTATCCGACGACCAGGCTGTCAACGCCATTTCTTCCTGCTATTATGTTTTACCGCAGGAAGGCTTGCTCGGTCGTGAATTCTACTGGGAGCAGGGCTGCGTCAACGACTTTGTCTGGGGCCGTACCCGTTCCTTCAATTCGCTTGCCACCTTCACTTATACCGGTGATGAATCGTGCCTCCGGGACGTATTCAAAAATATCTATCAGAGTGGGATGAACCGTTGTAACTGGGTGGTTGCAAGCCTGCTGAAAAAACAGGAAACCACAGAACTCACCGCCATTGAATCCCGTGTGCTGGGAGAGGCTTATTTCCTCCGTGCCTATTATCACTTCCTCATTGCCTACCGCTATGGGACCAAGGACCTGGGCGTGCCTTTCGTGGCGTACGAAACGGTCGAAGGCGGATACAACAATGAGATTCCCGAACAGCAGGAATCCGTGATGAAGGATTACGAACTCATCGTTGCCGACCTTGCCAAGGCTGAAAGCCTCCTGCCCAAGTTCGAAGAATATGGCCCTGATGACCGCGGGCGGGCTCACAAGGCGGCAGCTGCCGCTGTCATGGCGAAGACTTATGCTTATTGGGCCGGCTGGGATTCCTCCAAATGGCCCGAGGTCATTACCTGCGTCAACCGTCTGGAGCAAAGCTACGGGCGCGGATTGCACACCAGCTATTCCGAACTCTTTTCCTGCGATTTTGACAAGTTCTGGACCGTTGAGTACTGCTGGAGTCTCCCGTCCTACGGCGGTAAATGGCATAACGGTGACGGTTCCGTCGAATTCCCCGGTGTCTGCCTTGAGAACAATGGCTGGACCAGCGAACTTCCCGCAGGCGTCGGTTACAACGGCTGGGGTCAGTTCAAGCCTGCCCTTGACCTCTATAAAGAGATGGCAAAGGACAACAATGTGGAGGGCGTGAAGAACGAGCGCCTGGCGAAGTCCATCCTGGAATACGGAGACGAGTTCCAGTATATGGGCATTCCTTTCCGTTTCCACAGTTCTTCCGATTTGGAGGCCGGTTTCCAGATTGGCAAATATATGGAGGCGTTCGCTGCAGAAGACTGTGTAGGTACCACCGCACTCGACAATGAAGACTGGCCCTGCACCCGCATCAACTGGCCTCTTATCCGCTTTGCCGACTGCATGCTCCTCCGTGCCGAGGCCTACCTGATGGCCGGTGACGGTGCTTCTGCCGCCAGGGACATCAACCGGATCCGTGAGCGTTCCCATCTGACTCCCATCAGCGGAAACGCTACCTGGACCGACCTCTATCACGAGCGCCGCTGCGAACTGGCTCTCGAACCGGGCAACGACCATGCGTACGACTGCAAGCGCTGGGCTGTCTTCGGCAACGCCGAAATCAAGGCCCTCGCCCTCGCCGAACTCAATACCCATCCGTCGGTGCGTCACTATGCAGACCGCAGTAACCCCGATTCCGCCTACGAGGAAGGACCTTACCTGGATTACTTGACCCCTGCCAAGGTCTGGAACGAAAAGTGCCTTACCTTCCCTTATCCTTCCGAGCAGATTGCCAAGTCTGCCGGCAAGCTGAAGAATCCTCCGTCCTGGAATTAGTTTTCTTTGATGATTAATGAATGACGATATGAAAAAGATATTGTTTGCACTCTCCGGTGCGGTTCTTCTCCTCGCCGGATGTGCCAAGGAAAAATCCTACTATATCGAGCAGAATCCCAACCGAATGATTGTGGAGTATGCACCCGCCACCTTCACCATGCAGGTGTCCGGAACGCTGACGCCCGATGCTTCCTACGACTGGATTACCATGTCCCAGTCAGGCAATACCGCCACCTTTACCGTCCGCCGCAACACCACCGGGCTCATCCGTGAGGCCGACTACAGCATTGCCGGACAGACACTCAAGGCAAAGGTATTCCAGCGTGCCCACTCTTTGGACGCTTCCGTGAGCGCCAAGCTCGCCGGACAGGGTCTCGGATCGGCGGACGTGAACGTCAGCCTCGCCTCCAACTTCCCGGACGACTATGCCTCATGGGGCCTTATTTTCAGCACCGACAACAATATCGCCAACGGCAAAGACGCTCCGCAGACCGGGACTCCTGTCGTCGGTGAGAACAAGGGTGTCATCACCGGCCTCGCCGAAGATACCGATTATGTTATCTGGGCGTATGTCGTTTCCACGGAAGGCGACCGGATTGTCAGCAGCCCTGTCGGTCTGGTCCCCCCTGTGTTTGTCAAGGCCGGGGAAGACCTTCAGGCAGCCATTGACAATGCCAAGGAATTCTCTGAAATCCGCGTCCAGGGCGGTGCCGTATACGGTCCCCTCCATTTCTATGAGATTGACAAGAACAAGACTGTCAGCGGTGGCTGGAATGCCGACTTCACCGAGCAGAGCTGGGACAATCTGACAGTTATTGACGGCGGCGGGAAAGAACGTGGCATCTATGTGGCCAAAGACCCTGCTGACGCACCCCTCGACGGCGCTGTTGAAGTCTCTTACTTTGAAATCCGGAACGCCTTCTGTGGAGGTGGCCACGGCAGCGCCGTGCGTGTCTCCGGCGGTCCTGTGACGGTTCACCACTGCTATATCCACGACAACGAGGCCGACCGCGGTACCATCAACACCCGTGAAGACAACGAGTCGTCCGATATCACGGTATACGACTGCATCATCGTGAACAACATCGCCAACGGCCACGCCGCCGGTGTGTGCGTCGAGGACGGCCAGACCCGTGCCAACCCGACCTTCGCGAAGTTCTACGGCAACATCATCGCCAACAACCGTTCCGTCAAGAACGACGGTTATGCCGGTTCCGTATACTTCTACCAGAGCGTCAATGTGCAGTTTGTCAACAACACCGTCATCAACAACTTCAACTACTACGAGGACAACGGCAACTGGTGGGGTAATTTCTATGTCCGTAACAACACCAATGCGGTGATGGCCAACAACCTCATCCTGCGTACCTGGGGTGCCAGGAAGGACGAGGCTGCCTTCCTGCAGACCGATCCCATCGATGGCAGCGGTTCCCGTCCCACTTTCTCCTACAACTTGGTCGAGGGTGAGAATTGGCACAGTCAGGATAACTGGCTGATGGACAATAACCAGATGCTGCCGCTGGAGTTCCTGGTTACGGATGTGCTCAAGAACCCGGAGACGCAGATGGTCGCCAAGGAGAATCTGCAGGTGAAGGCCACTACCTTCAAATATACCGGCCTGTACGACTTCCTGGGCGAGAACTACATGTCCCAGGGCAAGGCCGCCGGTGCCGGTACGCTCGCTACGCTGTCCTATAACTCCTATGATACGGCCAACCTCGGCCAGGACAACAAGGCGGACATCAAGGCCATGCTGGAAGCCTTCGGCACGGACATCAACGGCACTCCGTTCGTCCGCGACGGCAAGACCGACATCGGTGCCGTCCAGAACAAGTAATCGGCCCATTCCGAAACCTCTAAAATCTTCAGGGCGAAGCCAACTACGGCTCCGCCCTGTTTTTATGTAAAAAACAAAATCTTTTGTTTTTCAGCGCCCTTTTGTTATTTTTGTATAA
>CAJOLS010000090.1 GCA_905235535.1 uncultured Bacteroidales bacterium | reverse complement strand
TAAAAAAGGAGTAAGTACGAAGAGCCGTGTGACGGGAGACTGTCAAGCACGGTTCCGAGAGAAGGGAGGGGTGAAACTCCCCTCCACTTACTCGACAGGAAACTAATATACTAATACTATGAAAGCCAATACTTTTTTTGCTTTTGTGACCGGCCTTGCCGCCGGCGCCGTCCTGGGACTCCTCTTCGCTCCTGAAAAAGGAGAGAAAACCCGCGACCAAATCCGTAAAAGTGCCGAAGACGGCCTGGACAAGCTCCGGGGCGCCCTGGAAAAGGTAGAAGAAGAAGTGGAAGGACTGGCCGACGGCCTGGCGGCGGAAAGCGATGAGTAAGCTTACAGATCCGGTAGAGAAACTGGGCCTGGAAGCCAGGGGATATATAGACACCCGGGTAGATGACCTGAAGCTTCAGGCGGCCAAGGGCCTGTCCGAAGGGACGACGGCCCTGGCAGGACTGGTGCTTATTGTGGTGGTGCTCAGTGCCCTGGCGCTGGTCCTCTCCTTTGCCGGAGTCCTGCTTCTGGGAGAGCTCCTGGGCAGTTATGCCAAGGCCGCCTTCATTGTGGCCGGGGTCCTGTTCCTGCTTCTGGTTGTCCTTATCCTTTTGAGGAATAAGCTGTTCCGGAACAGTTTCGTGAGACTGTACACAGGTATCTTATCTCCCGAAGAGGCGGAGGCCACCCCCATCCGCACCCAAAAGCAACTGGATGCAGCCCTTGCACGCAGCAAGAACCGCATCCGGAAGCGGGAAGAAGCCGTCCGCGCCCGTGTGGAGAGCACCCGCAGCTTCTATTCACCCAAAAACATGCTCATCAGCGCCGTGCGCAGTGACATCCTTCCCCTGTTTGTCCGTTTAGTGGCGGGAAGGCGGCGCCGGAAGAAGTAAGTTGACGGAGGCTTTCCTCTCCATCAGTTTGTTCTCGGCAAATATGGCCACGGAGGCCAGCACGTAGTACACCACGGTCTGGATGATCATGGCGTTGAATTCCGGCGCCACATCGGCCAGGGAACAGCCTGCGGTGTTCAGGTTGATGAACGCCCGGCAGCCGAAGGTGGAGGGGAACAGACACCCCACCCATTGCCACACTTCGGGAATGGCCGTCGTGGGCCAGGAAAAGCCGGTGAGGAACATGCAGACGGGAGAGACAGAAAGGAAAAGTACAAAGACCGTTTCTCGCTTCCAGATGAGCGTGCTCCAGGCGAAGGTGAACAGGATGCAGTCCAGAATGTAGAACACCAGCAGAATCATGATATCTCCCCACCAGGCACGCTGCGGCAGGTGGAACAACCACGGAATGAGCAGCGCGACGAGGATGCCGATGCAAAGGTACACGGCCATATAGGCTGCCCCCCGGCCCAGAATTACGCGGCCGATTCCCAGGCCTTGCAGATGCCGGGGCATGGAGGCAAAGCTGTGGTTCCGCTCCCGGAGGGTGCCTGCCAGCAGGGAAGAGCCGTAGAACATGGTTTGCTGAATTACCAGCAAAAGGGCGGCCGATAGGAAGAAGATGGTGTAGGAGAAGGGCTTGTTGTAGGGCATGCTCTCGTCGTACAGCACAGGTTGCGGGAGCTGGTAAGTCTCCTGCCCAATCTGGTGGATTTCGTCCAGCATGGCAAGGTTGGTTCCCATGGTGAGGCACTTGTAATAGAGGAAGCTGGACATATCGGCATAGGTGGAGACAACCCCCTGCTCTCCGCGTACAAGACAGTCGTCAAAGTCGGCCGGAATCAGGATGACTCCGTGAACAATCCGTTGCTGCATGAGCCTCTGCGCTTCTTCCAGGGAGGAGCAGTAAGTGAGGATTTCGCATTCCCGCGTGGCGTCCACCTTCTGCAGGTAGCGGCGGCTGAAGGAGCTTTCGGAGAGGTCCACCACGGCCACCGGCATCTCGTCCACCGTCCCGTTCATATAGATAAGGTTGTACAGGACAGGGTAAAGCAGGCCGCCGATGAAGAAGATGACCGTCACACCGGCATCCGAAAAGATGAGCCGGAGCTCGTGAACGAAGATGTCGTACCAGTTGCGGAACCAGGTTTTCAGGAAGGAATCAGTCTCTTTCATAGTCTTGCTTGATATAGGCGCTGTGAAGGCGTCTCATAATCACAGGGGGAAGGAAGAGGAACAGGAGCAGATGGACCGCCTCCTGCCACCAGCCGATAAAACCGCTTCCCCAGATGGTTTCCTGCACATGGAAAAGGTAATAATGGCGCAGCGGGAAGATGACACTGAAGCCCTGGACATAGGGAGGCATCACTTCCACCGGCAGGGTGAAGCCGGCCAGGGAAAAGCCCAGCACGCTTATGATGGCACCCACGCTGACGGCTAGGCGGAGCACCGGAAACAGGCCGATGATGAAGATGGCCAGGGCCTCGGACGCCGCCACCAGCAGGAGTATGTCCAGGAACATCCACCAGATGGAGCCCGCCAGGGGATACCGGAGCCAGTGAAACAGGACCAGTTCTGTCACTACGCCCAGGACCGTAAAGATGACGGCGTAGGGAATCATCTTGCCCAGTATGGCTTTCTCGAAGGAACCGCCGGCCGCGGCCATCAGATGCCGGGAGGTGCCGTACTTGAGTTCGGCCCCCAGGGTGTAGATGGTGATGAGAATCACAATCATCTCCAGGATTCCGGGCAGCATCGCACCGTTGAGGTAGATGCCGTAGTTGGTGGCGGGATTGCCAATCTGGTGCTGGTCCAGCACGATGGGCTGGATGCGCCCCATGATTTCCCGCTCGTTCATTCCCTCCATGCGGAGGACCTCCCGCTGGACGGCCCCGCCGGTGAGGCTCACCATGGTAAGGATGTCCTTGTAGGCCAGCGCACCTCCTACAAAGTACAGGGAATTGACATAGTAGCCTATGTGTGGCTGCCGCTGGTTCTGGATATCGGCATTGAACCCCTCCGGGATAACCACGTATGAGGTGATTCGGCCGGTTTCCATGTCCCTGCGGGCCAGGTGCGTGTCGTCGTAATAGATGACCTTGCCCAGCTGCGAGGCGTCCAGCTGCTGCGCGAAGGCGCGGGAAGTGGAGCTCCGGTCCTGGTCTATGAGGCCGATGGGGAGGTCGTGCGGCAGGCCGTCCCTGAACAGGGAGACGTAGAACACGATGTTCACCAGCAACACCCCCACCGAGGCCAGGATATAGACCGGGCGGCGGCGGATGATGTCCAGTTCCCGCTTGATGACAGCAAACAGTTCTTTCATTACTCCATTACATTCATGATGGCGCTCATGCCGGGACGGAGGCCTTCCACGGGGCTGTCGGGCCGGGCGCGGACCTCGAAGGTGCGGGTGTCGAATTCGCCAATCTCACGGGTGGCTTTCCAGGTGGCATAGGATTCGCGGGCGGCCAGGTAGTAAACGGTGGCCGTCACTTCCCTGTTGTTCAGGGCGGGGATGGTGAGGGTGAGTTTGTCACCGTTCTGCATGCCCTTGAGCCGGTCTTCGCGGATGTTGAAGGTGAACCACATGTCGGAAAGGTCCTGGATGGTCATGATAGGGGAGCCTTGGCCCACCAGTTCGCCCACCTTGGGGTAAATATCGGAAATGATGCCGTCGGCCGGGGAGGTGAGGCGGATTTCGTCCAGGTAGGAGTTGACCAGTTCCACGGCGGCGTTGGCCCGTTCCACCAGGGCGATGGCGGCGTCTTTGTCTTCCTTCCGGGCGCCGTTCACGGCCATCTCATACTGGCTTTCTGCGGCCTTGGCGGTGGCGACGGCAGCCTTGTACTGTGCCTCCGCCTCGTCAAATTTCTGGTCGGAGACCACCTTCTGGTTGTGCAGCTGCACCATGCGTTCATAGGATTTGCGCATGACCTCTTCACCCACCAGGGCCTTCTGCCAAAGCTCGTAGGCTCCGGTAATCTGCTCACTGCGGGCGCCATTGAGGGCCTTGTCCTTCTGGGCTACGGCGGCCGCCTTGGCGGCATTGGCCTCGGCTATCTTGGAACGGATTTCCGGAGAGTCGATGATGACCAGGGTGTCACCCTTGTGAACCTGGGACCCTTCCACGCCGCGGAACTCTTCCACCCGGCCCGGAACCTTGCCGGAAATGCGGTATTCGGTGGCCTCGGCCTCGCCCTGGATGATGATGGGCTTGGGCCGGGAAACGATGTATCCTACGATGGAGATGGTGAGTACGATGGCCACCAGGGCGGCCACGCCGATGAGCATGTTGTAGTTTTTCTTTGCCATGATATATTTCTTTGATTCTTATCTTGTTTACTTCAATTCCCCTTCGGCTTTGCGCAGCTGGTCTGCGGCCATCTGGAGCTCTATCCCGGCGTCAATGTATTCGCTGTGGGCGCCGAGCCAGGCGGTCTGGGCGGCCAGGGCCGTGTTGACGGGAATCACACCGGCTTCGTAACCCACCGTGGCGCTGCGGAGGTTTTCCTCGGCGGCATCCAGGTTGGAGGATGCCATCCGAAGCTTTTCCTGCGCCTCCTGGTACAGCTTGCGCTGCCGGCTCACCTCCAGGCCTATGAGGTCTTTGGCATCGGCCAGCTGGGAGGCGTAGAGGCGCTGCTCGGCTTTGGCTTTCTTGTACCGGTTCACATTCTCCAGTCCGTGGAAGATGGGAACGTTGACCATGACGCCCGCGGTGAACATGCCGCCGTTCCAGACATTCTGGATGCCGTTATAGGGGTTGGGATTGGAGATGAGGTAGTTGGCCGTCAGGGCCACCTGGGGCATCATGTCTGCGCGGACCACCTTCGCTTTCTTGCCGTAGATTTGGGTGGCCAGGTTCAGGCTGCGCGTCTCGGGCCGGGCGGCATAAATATCTTCCAGGCTCTTCTGGGCCGGATTCTGAGGCTGGGGAATCACTTCCAGGTTTTCGTCGGCCAGGACAATGGCCGATTCCAGGGGAAGGCCGATGCGCTGGCACAGCAGCATCTTGGCCAGGGTGAGCCCGTTTCCGGCCTTGCTGAGGAGCATGTCGGCCTCGTTGGCCTTCACTTTCACCTGCAGGGCGTCGGACTGGGTGGAAACGCCGGCGGCGATGGCGTGGTCCACATCTTTCTCCATCTGGTGGAGGAGGTCGGCGTAGCTTTCGGCCAGTTTTTTCTTGTTGGCGATGGAGATAATCTGCCAGTAGGCCTGGTCCACGTCCACGATGACATCGGCATACTTCATGTCATATTTGGCGGCCGCCAGGTCCTGTGCCAGAGAAGCCATCTGGTTGCTGTATATGATTTTGCCGCCTGCGAATACCGGCTGCTTCACGGTGACGGCGCCCACCCAGATGTTGTGGAAGTCCGGGTGCAGGGCTTTGTCAATGTCGGCCCCGATGGCGTTGATGGGCTCTGCTACGTTGGGAACAAGCCCGGCCGGGGCCGAAGGGTCTGTTTGCTGCAGCATTCCCAGCACCGTCTGCCACAGGGGACTGCCCATGTATTCGGCGGCCAGGGCGGGATTGGTCTGGATGGCAGCACCTATCTGCTGCGTGGCGCCGGCCAGGGCCGCATCCAACTGGCCCTGGATGAGTGTTCCGGCGTTCCGGAGCAGAGCGCTTTGGGTGTCGCTGATGAGGGCTATGTCCCGGTTGTTATAAAGGTAGGCTCCCGTGGCGCTGATGGAAGGGAAGTAGTTGGCCAGGGCTATCTTGCGGTCATAGGAGGCCATCTCTTCCTGCGTACGGGCCTGGGAGAGCTCCTTGCTCTGCTGCACGGCCATCTGACGACAATCGTCCAGGGTAAGGGGCTGTCCGTTGTAAGGAACTTCCTGTGCCGGGGCGCTGAAGGTGCCCAGGCACAGGGTAAGAAGAAGGGTGAACTTTTTCATTGTATCGTCTTTTGTCATTTTGTCATTTTTCCCCTTTTTCAGGAGCGCGTTTCGTACTGCAAAAATACTGCCATTTTTAGGCATTTAAGATAGTAATATCGCCTAAAAATTGTCTATTTAGTCGAAAATTGCGAATTTTTGCAAATTTTAAGAAAAAAATGTACTTTTGTCAAAAATTCGCCTTTATGGGAAACGAAGCATTGCAGACCATCAATATCCGGCGCATCCAGGCGCTGGATCCGGTCATTGACGAGTATTCCTTGGGAAGCGACCTGATCCTGGGGGAGGTGAGCGGTAAGAAAGTGGAGAAGAGCGAGGCCATCCTGTCCATGCTCAAATATCCCGTGCGCTTTGACGGATATATCATTTTCTTCCTGCGCAAAGGGCATTTTTCCATAGACCTCAACCTGAACACCTACGAGGTGAAACCCCGTTCACTCCTGATGAATGTTCCGGGGAATATTATCAAACTGTCCTCCTATGCGGAAGACCGCATAGGGGATGCGGAGCTGTACTTTGTGCTGGCCTCCAGGGAGTTCATGAGCGGCATCCGCTTCGACTTCAACAAGCTTTTACAGGAAAGCCTGAGCCTTTGGAAGAATCCCTGCATCACCCTCAACGATGAAGACATGGCCCTGGCCGAAGAGTATTTCACCCTGGCCCGGGATATTCTCCAGAGCGGTCAAGTGAACAAAAAGGAGATTTTGAGCTCGCTGGTAACGTCCTTCACGTATGTGACCATGGATGTCTGGACAAGGGAGCTCAATGAGGCCCGCAAGACGCAGAGCCCCTCTTCTGTCCGGACGAACCATCTTTTCGAGCGTTTCCTGGCATTGGTGACGGAGCACCACAACACAGAGCGCAGCATGGCGTTCTATGCCGAAAAACTCTGCCTTACGCCCAAGTATCTGTCCAAGCTGGTAAAAGAAGCAAGCGGGCAAGGCGGTCCCGCCTGGATAGATTCATTCGTTATTCTGGAAGCCAAGAACCTGCTTAAATACTCGGACAAAAACATCAAGGAGATTGTCTATGCCCTCCATTTTCCCAATCAGTCCGTATTCTACAAGTTCTTCAAGGCCCATACAGGCATGACCCCCTCGGAATACCGGAAAGCATAGCTGTAACCGGGATTCGGAGAGACGGATGGCCTCCTGCCAGTCCCCGTCGGCCAGGGAGCCGGAGGGGACGCTCCGGTGGTGTCCCCGCATGCCGGCGTAGCAATCGCCTTGATATCTAAATATTTG
>CAJOLS010000089.1 GCA_905235535.1 uncultured Bacteroidales bacterium | reverse complement strand
CGGGAGGTAGCACTTCTGGGCTACGCGGCGCAGGATGGTCCGGTTGGCAAAGTCGTCATAATAGTGGGAATCCTTGCCGATATCGAAGAATCTGTACAGGCGGAGCCGGGTGGGCTGATGGACCTGGAAATACAGGCAGATACTCTTGGATGCCATAATATCTTATTTTACTACTGATTCATAAACTTTCTTGAGCTTGGCGCATGCCCCGTTCCATTTGAGGGCATTCACCTCATCGTATCCCATACGGGCGCTGAAGTCCGCGAGGGCCGGGTAAGAGAGGAGGGCGTAGATGTCGTCGGCCATGGCGTCCACATCCCAGAAATCCACCTTGAAGGCGTATTTGAGCACCTCCGCGGCGCCGGACTGCTTGGAGATGATGGACGGAACGCCCGTACGCATGGCCTCCAAGGGAGAAATGCCGAAGGGCTCGGAGATGGAGGGCATGATGTACACGTCCGAAAGGGCGAACATCTTCTGCACGTCCGCTCCCCGGAGGAAACCGGTGAAGTGGAAACGGTCGCTGATGCCCAGGCGTGCCGCATGGCGGATGGCCCTGTTCATCATGTCTCCGCTGCCGGCCATCACGAAGCGCACGTTCTTGGTGCGTTTGAGCACCTTGGCCGCCGCTTCGATGAAGTACTCGGGGCCTTTCTGGTAGGTGATGCGGCCCAGGAAGGTAACCACGGGTTCCTTCACGCCGCGCTCCACCTCCAGGTTTTCCCGGCCGCTGAAATCCACCGCGTTGTGCACGGTGACCACTTTGGCGGGGTCTATTCCATATCGGTTGATGACGGTGGTGCGGGTGAGGTCGCTCACGGTGACCACCCGGTCGGCCACCTCCATTCCCTTCTTTTCGATGGCGAACACGCGGGTATCTATGTTGTCCACGCTGCCACGGTCGAAGGAAGTGGCGTGCACGTGGATCACCAGCGGTTTGCCGGTGAGTTCCTTGGCGGCGATGCCGGCATAGTAGGTGAGCCAATCGTGGGCGTGGATGACGTCAAACTCTTCCTTGCGCTGCAGGGCGATGGTTCCTCCCACCATGGCGTAGCGGGCCACCTCTTCCATGAGGTTGGCGCCGTACTTGCCGGAGAACTTGAATTTCTGGCCGAAGCTGACGGAGAAATCCTTCACCTGGCGCTTCTTGTCCTCTTCTATGAGTTTACCAAACTCCTCGGGGTCTGCATAGGGGACCAGGTTGGAGCCTATGTGGATGAACTTCACCTTGTCCAGGTATTCTTCCACCGACTCCGAAACATGGTCCACGGCCACGTCCGAGGCGTTGATGATGGTGGTGGCGCTCTGGTCCTCGTCTCCGGAAGCCGAAGGCATCACGAACAGGGTTTCCACGCCGTTGTAGGCCAGGCCTTTGACAATTCCTTCGCAAGCCGTACCCAGACCGCCCGCGATATGGGGAGGAAACTCCCAACCGAACATAAGTACTCTCATAACTTAATCCTCCCTGTATTTACCGATGAGCCAGTTGATATTCAGAAGCGCGGAGGTGGTCATGGCCGATGAGATAGCCCCGTGGGGCTCATGCGGCGGGTCTCCGTCGTAAAGCTCGGAGAAGCAGCCCACGCCGTGCTTGGAAAGGTCTTCATAGAAGCCTTCCGTGAGCCATTCGGCCTTTTTGACAAAGCTGGAGCCCATCATGCCGAAGCCGGCATAGCAGAATTGGGCCAGCAGGAAAGGCCAGGCGCAACCGTTGTGGTACGCCTCGTCCCTCTCCGGCTGGGAGCCTTCGTACACGCCCTTGTAGCGGACATCGCGGGGGCTCAGGGTGCGGATGCCGCGGCGGGTGACCAGTTCTGCGTTCACCACGCGCATGACCTCGCTCACCACCTCGTCGCTTACGCAGCGGTGGTCCAGCGAAACGGCCCACAGCTGGTTGGGACGCAGTTCCATGTGCTGGCCGCCGTTGTCCACGTAATCGGCCAGGAAACCCAGGTCTGCATTCCAGAAGGTGCGCTCGTAATTCTTTTCCAGGAGTTCCTTCACCGGAATCCACTTCCTGGCAAAGGCGCTGGTTTTCTTCTCATGCTCCAGGGCGAAGCAGATGGCATTGTACCAGAGGGCGTTGGTCTCCACCTGATAACCGGCCCGCTCCGTTACGGCGCGGCCGTTGATGTATGCGTTCATCCACGTAAGGGCCACTCCGTCCTTCTGGGCCCACAGGAGGCCGTTGGGCAGCATGGCCACCTCCTGGCGGCCGCCGGGCAGGTAACTCTCTATAACCGCCTTCATGACGGGGCCGTATTTTGCCCAGACCTCCTTGTCGTGTCCATTGAAGGCAATGTACTGCTGCAGGGTTACGGCCAAAAAGAGCGGCGCTTCCACCTGCGTCGTGCGGTGGCTCAGGCGCTCCTGGTTGGCGGCAATGAGGTTGTCCAGAATTTCTTCAAACTCCTTGGGATTGTTCTTGCCGTACAGGGTGAGGCCCGGCAGGGAAACCAGGGTTTCCCTCAGCAGGCCCGTGTAAAGCCAGCTGTAACCGGCCACGATGCGCTTGGCGCCGCCATCCTCGCGGATGAGGGTATCGGCCTCGCGGACCAGCTGGTCGTGGAAGGAGTTGATGGAGCCGATTTTTTCCACGGCGGAAGTGAAACGGCGTTTGAGGCCGGAGGCGTTTACCGGCTCTCCGGCGGTGGCGCTTACCACCAGGGTGTCTCCGCGGTGGAGCTCCACCTCGAAGGTACCCGGAACCAGGAGGTCTTCGCGGCAGTCGAAACCGCGGCGCATCTCGTCGGAATACGTGACACCCTTGTACCACACAGGGTTGGCCTTGAAAGTGGAGGACGCGGTGCTCAGCTGCAGGTTGAGCACGGGGAAGTTTTCATAAAGGCAGAAGGATGCGCCGTTCTGTACAGGAACGAAATCTGTCCGGGCCACATCGTTCTCCTGAGTCAGGAAGTGTACGCTGCGGAAAGCCAGGAAGGGCTTGAGCTCCAGCTTTACCTTGGCGGGGGCGTTCACCAGCTCGTACTGGATGAGCACCTGGTTCTGGTCCGGAGTGAGCACCAGACGCTTGCGGAAAACGATTTCCCCAATCTTGTAGGTGACACAGGGGATGGGGTCTGCGTCAAAGTCCACAATGTACTTGTGGCCGCGGGGCTCGTAGATGTCTCCATAGCAGTGGATTCCCAGGTTGAAACGCTTGCCGCGAAGGGTAAGGCTTTCGTCCAGGGAACTGAGAAGGAGATACCGGTACCCGTCAAACTGGGCCAGCGGAACGGCCAGAAGACCATGGTAGCGGCGGGTGTTGCAGGTGACGATGGACGTACTGCAAACCGCACCGGTCTTGTTGGCCAGGAGTATTTCCCGCTTCAGGGAATACTCCAGGTTCACCAGCTCCGACTTGTTGAATTTCAAAAAAGCCATAATATGTGTTTATACTTGCTTTAAAACAAATGCCGTCCTGGCGGGCAGGTACAGGCGAAGCGTATGGTCGTACGCCTGGTTCCCGTTGGGACATCTCTCATCCACGGCTACATGGCGTTCTCCTTCCTGTAACCGGCCAAAACCATCAAACCTGGGCTCATCGGAGTCCAGCACAACTACATACTCTCCCGACGGTGCCGATACGCCGTAATCCGCGAACGACCCCGCTGGGGAGAAATTGAGTGCAAAGATACAGTTTTTCCGTTTGAAAATCAAGATTTTCTTCTCCTCGTCGGCCACCAGGAGCTCCGGGTGCTCCTTCAGGAGGCCCTCTTTCTTCAGCAGATGAATCATTTCACTGTCAAAGCGGCGGAGGTCTGCGTACCGGAGGTCCTCATTATCGGCCAGGGACCACTGCCGGCGGGCATATTTGAAGGACCAGCCGTTCCCTTCGCGCGGGAAGTCTATCCACTCGGGGTGGCCGAATTCGTTGCCCATGAAGGTGAGGTAGCCGTCTCCGCACGTTCCGGCGGTAACCAGACGTATGAGCTTGTGCAGGGCAATTCCACGGTCCACAATCCCGTTCTGCGAGCCCTTGTTCATGCAGTAATACATCTCCTTGTCCATGAGGCGGAAGATGATGGTCTTGTCCCCCACCAGGGCCTGGTCGTGGCACTCGGCATAGGAAATGGTCTTTTCGTCCACGCGCTTGCCGCTGAGCTCCCACCAGATTTCTCCCATGGACCACTGCTCGTCGCTGCGCTCCTTGATCCACTTGATCCAGTGGTCTGCAATGCCCATGGACATACGGAAGTCAAAGCCCACGCCGAAGGCCTCGAACGGGGCGGCCAGGCCGGCCATGCCGGACATGTCCTCGGCTATGGAGAAGCCCGCGGGGTTCATTTCCTTCACCAGGCGGGTGGCCAGGGCCAGGTAAATGACGGCATCTTCGTCCACTCCCCCGTCAAAATACAGGCTGTAGTCCACGAAGTCCTTGCCCAGACCGTGGTCCCAGTACAGCATGGAGGTGACTCCGTCAAAGCGGAAACCGTCTATGTGGTACTCTTCCATCCAGTATTTCACGTTGGAAAGGAGGAAGTAGCGGGTTTCGTCCTTGCCGTAGTCGAAACAACGGGAACCCCAGGCCGGATGGCGGCCGGCCGGGCCCTGGTGGAAATACAGGTGGTCCGTTCCGTCAAACTCGGAAAGGCCTTCCGCCGTGTTTTCCACGCTGTGGCTGTGCACAATGTCCATGATTACAGCTATGCCCTTGCCGTGGGCGTCGTCCACCAGGGCCTTGAACTCTTCGGGCGTACCGAAACGGGAGCTCAGGGCAAAGAAGTTGGAAACCTGATAGCCGAAGGAACCGTAGTACGGGTGCTCCTGCAGGGCCATGATCTGGATGGTGTCGTACCCCAGGGCCTTCACCCGGGGAAGGACGTCCCTGCGGAATTCCTCGAAGGTGCCCACTTTCTCCTTCTCGGAGGCCATGCCTATGTGGCACTCGTAGATGAAGGGATTGGGGCGCTTTCCGGCGTGCCCGTGCTTCCACCGGTAAGGCTTGGCAGGGGCCCACACCTGGGCGCTGAAGACCTTGGTCACATCGTCCTGCACCACACGGGTGGCATAAGAAGGGAGCCGCTCCCCGCCGCCGCCCGGCCACTCGATGTACAGTTTGTACAGCTGGCCGTGGCGAAGGAACATCTCCGGCACCTGGAGTTCCCAGTTGCCGCCCCCCAGCGGTTTCAGGGCATAGGCTTCCGTCCTCTTCCAGTTGTTGCAGTCTCCTATGAGGAAGATTTTGGAAGCGTTGGGGGCGAATTCACGGAAAACCCAGCTTCCGTCCTTGCACTGGTGCAGACCGTAGTAAAGATGGTTGTTCACGGCATCCTTGAGGAGGCCGTCTCCGGCAATGTGCTTCAGCGTTTGCCAGATGTTTTCGTGCCGGGCGTCTATGGCGCCTTTGTACGGCATCAGCCAGGGGTCCTGTTCGTAAATCTTCTTCATATTGTTACTCCTTATCCAGTGAATCAATCTTTTCCTTCACGGTTCTCAGGTACTCCCGGCACTGTTTCAGGAGTTCCTTGCTGCGGCCCACCAACGCGTCAATATCGTCCAGCCTGGTTTCCGGATTCTCCACTTTGGCTGCAATCTCTTCCAGCTCGGCAATAGCCTTTGCGTAATCAAACTTTTTATCCATTATGCTGTTTGAGTGTTAAACTGGTTTATCTTGTCACTATAAACTTCATCTACTTTGGCGGTAAGGGAGCCGTCGTTAAAACGGACTCCGATGCGGTCTCCCACGGCTACACGGTCCACGGTTTTGAGCACTTTGTTGTCCTTCCCGGTAACCAGAACGTACCCCAGACCCAGGATTTTCCGGGGGTCCGAGGCGCCGATGAGTGCTTCCTTCAGGGCCACCCTGGAGACTTCGGCACTTACCCTTGCCTGAGCGGCAAACTGCACCCGGTGGGCGGCGTTGTCCCTGAGACGGGCCACATCGGCATATTTTTGCAGGAGTCCCCGGGAAATGCGGCCGATACTGCGCTGGAGCATCACATCCAGCTGGCCCACCCGGCGCTGGACGGCCTGGCGGATGGCGGCGTCGGCCGCACTGATGCGAAGTTCGCTGCGGGACACCAGCCTCTGCAGGGAACCGCCAATACGCTGGGCCAGGCGGTCCAGGATGGCATCCTGAACCTCATATGCCTCCAGGAACAAATCGGCCAGGGCGGTGGGCGTCTTTACGCTGGCGTGGGCCACCATATCGGCTATATGGACATCCTTGTCGTGGCCGATGGCGGTTACTACGGGCACGGGGCAGGTTGCTATGGCTACGGCCAGGTTGTAATCGTCAAAGCAGGCGAGGTCCAGTTCGCTGCCGCCGCCCCGCAGGATGAGGATGGCGTCATAGCCCTTCTCCCCGGCCTCTTCCAGGGCTTCCATGATGGAAGCGGGAGCCTGCTCTCCCTGCACCAGGGCCTCGAAAAGGTCCAGCCGGAAGGCATAGCCCTCGGGGTTGTTCAGGAGGTGGTTGCGGAAATCCTGGTAGCCGGCGGCGGTTTGGGAGGTTATCACCGCCAGGCGGTACGGAAGGTCCGGCAGGGCCAGCTCCTTCTGCATTTCCATATAGCCCTGGGCCGTGAGCTTTTCTATGGCCCGTTTGCGCTCCAGGGCCTTTTCTCCCAGCGTGAAGGCGGGGTCCACGTCTTCTATGAACAGGCAAACCCCGTACAGTTCACTGAAGCTCACCTGCACCTGTACCAGCACGGTAATGCCGGCCTGAAGCCGCTGGCCTGTGCTTGCCTCGAAGAACTGGGTCAGCTGGGGGTATTTCCATTTCCAAATCATGGCGCGGGATTCCGCGATGGACTTGCCGCCCCGGGTCTGGGTAAGGGTAAGGTAGCAGTGACCATTGGCGCGGGGGCTCCAGGAGGCAATCTCCGCCTTAACCCAGTATCTTCCGGGAAAGGCATCTGCGATGCTCTCCTTAATCCTGGTCTGAAGTTCCAGGAGCTCTATATAATCCCGTCCTCCCATAACCCTACAATTATACAAAAAAATCCGTGGAAAAACACGGATTTCAAGATTTTTATTTAAGAGTCTGTTTTGAAATGATTGATATTTTTATTTATAGTTTATTTTTGTGGAAATTTTTCTTGAAAATTTTTGGCCATAGGGGGGCCTATGGGTGA
>CAJOLS010000088.1 GCA_905235535.1 uncultured Bacteroidales bacterium | reverse complement strand
TTTGGCCATAGGGGGGCCTATGGGTGAAAATTTTTGAGGAAAATTTACCAAAAAGAAACATAAAGAATTTATTGAATCATTTCAAAACAGACTCTAAATCTTGCCTTCCTCTTTCGCAAGGGTCTGCCTACTTTTTACAAAAAAATATTATCTTTGCTTTGGTTATGGTAGAAGAAGAGCTCACAATCCGTGTGCTCCGGTTGGACGGGGCCATGGGTACGCAAATCCAGCAATATGGCCTGCAACCCGGGGAGGACCTGAACCTCTCCCGGCCGGACGTGATCAAGGCTATCCACCAGGCATACATAGATGCCGGGGCCGATATCATAGAGACCAACTCCTTCAATGTGCTGGGAGAGAATGCGGCCCACAACGCCCGGGAAGGTGCCCGCCTGGCCCGGCAGGTGGCCGATGCCGCCCCGCGAAAGGTGTGGGTGGCCGGCAGCATGGGGCCAAGCTCCAAATCCCTCACCCTTAGCCCGGACATCTCCCGTCCGGCCTGGCGGGAATACGACTTTGACCAGATGGCGGGGGCGTATGCCGCCCACGCCCGGGCCCTCATAGAAGGGGGCGTGGACTTTCTCCTCTTGGAGACCGCCTTTGACGCCCTCAACACAAAAGCGGCCCTGTACGGCATCCAGTCCGTGAAACCGGGTTTCCCGGTGATGGTATCCGTCTCCGTGAGCGACCGAAGCGGCCGCACCCTCACCGGCCAGACGCTGGAAGCTTTTTTCACCGCCGTGAGCCACTATCCCCTGCTGGCTTTCGGCCTCAACTGCTCCCTGGGTGCAGAAGAGCTGCTGCCTCTGGTGAAGGGGCTGACGGCCTGGTGCCCCGTTCCCGTTGTCTGCTATCCCAACGCCGGGCTGCCCAACGAAATGGGCGCCTACGATCAGACGCCGGAGCAGATGGCGGCACAAATCGCCGGCTTCGACGGCCTGGTCAACATCATGGGAGGCTGCTGCGGCACCACGCCCGCCCATATCCAAAACCTGCCCTCCCTTACCCCCAGGGCCCTTCCATCGGCCCGGAAAGTGCTCACCGTCAGCGGCCTGGAGGCCTGGACGATAGATACCCGTACGCAGAATTTCACCCTCATCGGGGAGCGCACCAACGTGGCCGGTTCCCGGAAGTTTGCCAAACTGATAGCGGCAGAGCAATATGACGAAGCCCTGCAGGTGGCCGCAAGCCAGGTAGAAGGCGGCGCCGGCATCATTGACATCAACATGGACGACGCCATGCTGGACGGGCCGTTGGCCATGGAAACCTTCGTGCGAATGCTCCAGAACGACCCTGCCGTGGCCCGCGCCGCCCTCATGATAGACTCTTCTCACTGGGAAACCCTCCTCAGGGGCCTCAAGAACGCACAGGGCAAATGCATCGTCAACTCCATCAGCCTCAAGGACGGAGAGAAGGTGTTCCTGGAAAAGGCGGCCGAAATTCACCGTCTGGGGGCCGCCATGGTAGTGATGGCCTTTGACGAGAAGGGGCAGGCCACCACCTACTCCCGCAAAACGGAAATCTGCCGGCGTGCGTACAAACTGCTGACCGGGATGGGCATTCCCGCGCAAGATATCATCTTTGACGTAAATGTGCTGTCCGTGGCAACCGGCATCGCGGAACACGACCGCTATGCGATAGATTTCATCGATGCGGTGGCCTGGATCAAGAAGCACCTGCCCGGTGCATACACCTCCGGCGGCATTTCCAACCTGTCCTTTGCCTTCCGGGGCAACAATCCGGTGCGCTCTGCCATGCACGCCGTGTTCCTGTACCACGCCATCCGCGCCGGGCTGGACATGGCCATCGTGAACCCCGCCATGTTGCAGCAGTACGACGACATAGAGCCCCAGTTGCGGGAAGCGGCCGAGGATGTAATCCTGTGCCGCCGTCCGGACGCCACCGCCCGCCTCACGGAGATGGCTGCCCGGTTCTGCGCCCCCGCCGCGGAAGCATCGGCCCCCACCCCCAAAGCCTTGCAGGGGACACCGGCCCGGCGGCTGCAGGAAGCCCTCGTGAGCGGGCATTCCGCCACCCTGGAAGAAGACCTGATGGCCGTTATGCAGGAGGTGGGAAGCGCCGTCAAAGTGATTGAAGGCCCCCTGATGGCCGGTATGGAAGAAGTGGGCCGCCGTTTTGGGGAAGGCCGCATGTTCCTCCCCCAGGTGGTCAAGAGCGCCAAGCTCATGAAGGATGCCGTAGCCATCCTGGAGCCCCATATCCAGGCCGATGGCCAGCGCAGCAAGCGCCCTGTGGTCATCTGCGCCACCGTCAAGGGAGACGTCCACGACATTGGAAAGAACATAGCCGGAACCGTGCTTCGCTGCAACGGTTTCGATGTAATGGATTTGGGCGTGATGGTGGACAAGGAAACCATCCTGGCCGCCGCCGAGGAGCACCACGCCGCCCTCATCGGGGTGAGCGGGCTCATTACGCCGTCCCTGTACCAGATGGAGGAACTATGCCGGGAAATGAAGGCCCGGGGCCTCTCCATCCCGCTTTTTGTAGGAGGGGCCACCACTTCTCACCTTCATACGGCCGTCAAACTGGCACCGCTCTACGAGCACGTTTTCCACGCGCCGGATGCATCGGCCGGGGCGGTAATGGCCCAGCGCTGCCTGCAGGACCGCGAAGCCTTCGAGGCGGAGCAGCACGCCCGCCAGGAGGAAATCCGCGCCCTGCGCGAAGGCCGGAAACCCCGTCCGCTCACCCCCGTCGCCTTCCCTCCGGAAAGCTTCCTCACCCAGGTTCCGGCCGATATCCCTTTCACCCGAATTCCGCTGAAGGAACTGGAGCCCCTCTTTGACTGGACGCTCTTCCGCGCTGTCTGGGGCATGAAAAAACCCTCCGTGGAACTGGAAGCCGAGGGCCGGTCCGTGCTGGCCGGGATGGTTGGAAAGGACTCTGTGGAAGTGCGGCTTTCGGCCCGGTTCTTTGCCGCCCGCCGGGAGGGAGACACCCTTCTTCTGGGAAATGTGCGCCTTCCCATGCTGCGGCAGGAAGAGGGACAGGGGCGTTCCTTAGCCGATTATGTCCCTGCCACCGGCAGCGGCCCCTTCGGTGTCTTTGCCCTGGCCGTTCACGGGCATCACCCGCAGGGGTGCACTTGCGAAGCCTGCCGCAGCGAATACGACAGCATGATGCGGCGCGCTGTCCGCGTAACGCTGGCCGAGGCCGCTTCCACCTGGCTGGACAAGCAGCTGAAGCCCTTCGGCGTCCCCGTGGCCAAACCCGCCGCAGGCTACGCCTCCTGCCCGGACCACAGCCTCAAGAGGGATATCCTGGCCCTGCTGTCCCCCCAGCTGGGCATTACCCTCACGGAAAGCTGCGCCATGCAGCCGGACGCCGCCATTTGCGGATTCGTAATCCTGCATCCGGAGGCCGGCTATCCCGATATCCACCATATCTCCCCCACCCAATTTGAACAATACGCGAAGGCCCGGGGCTTTTCCAAGGACGAGGCCCGCACCTTCCTATCCCACCTGCTATGAGAATCACCGAACTTTTCACCTCCGGACATCCCTTCCCCTCCCTGGAAATTGTTCCGCCGCCCAGCGGAATAACCCAGCGCGAGCTGCTGGACAGCATCGGCCCCCTGATGGAATTTGAGCCGCGCTACATCAATGTAACCACCCACCGGGACGAAATCCAATACACTCCGCTTCCGGACGGCAGTTTCCGGCGGGAGGTGGTGCGAAACCGGGTTTCCCCCGTAGCCGTGTGCGCTTGCATCCAGGCCCATTTCCCCGTGGAAGTGGTTCCCCACATCATCTGTTCCGGGCACAGCGCCCGGGAAATAGAGTGGCAGCTGCAGGATTTCCGCTTCATGGGAATAGAGAACGTGATGGCGCTCCGGGGAGATTCCCTCACCGGGGAAAAGCGCTTTACCCCGGAGGCGGACGGGTATTCCCATGCCAGCGAACTGGTGGGTGCCATCCGGGAGCAGGGCGGCTTCTGCGTGGGCGTAGGCGCCTACCCGGAGAAACATTTCGAGGCCGCCAACCTGGAGACGGACATTGAATTCCTGAAGGCCAAGGTGGACGCCGGGGCCGATTATGTGATTACCCAGATGTTTTTTGACAACCGGGTGTTCTACCGGTTTGTGGACAAGTGCCGGGAAGCGGGCATCACCGTCCCCATCATTCCCGGCCTGAAGCCGCTCACCACCGCCAGGCAGGTGGAAATGCTCCCGGAGGCCTTTTCCATTGACATTCCCCGGGAACTCACCCAGGCCGTCCGCGAGGCCGCAGACCCCGAGGCCGTGCGCCGCACGGGCATAGACTGGTGCATAGCCCAGTGCCGGGACCTTCTGGCACACCAGGTTCCCGCCATCCATTTCTACACCATGGGGAAATCGAAAAACGTGGCGGAAGTGCTTCGCGCCACGTTTTAAAAGAGTTAGAGTCTGTTTTGAAATGATTGATATTTTTATTTATAGTTTATTTTTGTGGAAATTTTTCTTGGAAATTTTTGGCCATAGGGGGCCTATGGGTGAAAATTTTTGAGGAAAATTTACCAAAAAGAAACATAAAGAATTTATTGAATCATTTCAAAACAGACTCTTAATCCAGCCTCAACTTAACCCGGAAGCCGCGGGAGGTAGGTTCTTCCACTATCTCCCGGCACATGCCCCGGAGTTTCTCCAAAAAGTCTCCGGATGCGGGCAGCGGAGACGTTTCCAGCCCTTCCACCATAAAATCCAGGGCCGTCTCTTCCGACATCTCGCTGTGCGTGATGCGCACCGTCATGGGAAAATAGTCTTTCATGATGTCCTCCACCATGAGCTTGCAGGCCTGCAGGGCCCTGTCGCTTTTCCCGGCAATGTTGTACTTGAAACAGAAGCGCCGGATGCTGGTTTCCATATCCAGGAAATCATAGTCCTGCCCGTTCACCTCAAACACCTCTTTGCGGATGCGCTGCACAAAAGCCTTGGTGGCGCTGCGACGGGGGGCTTCAAAGATTTGCTCGGCCGATCCGTCCTCGTGGATATATCCGTCGTACATGAAGAAAATGCGGGTACTTACGTCCCGGGCAAACTTCATCTCGTGCGTAACGATGAGCATGGTCATGCCCTCCTTGGCCAGTTGGCGGATAACGCTGAGCACTTCTCCCACCATAGTAGGATCCAGGGCCGATGTGGGTTCGTCAAAAAGGATGACCTCCGGCTTCATGGCCAGGCAGCGGGCTATGGCCACACGCTGCTTCTGCCCGCCGGAAAGGGAGGAGGGATAGACACCGGCCTTTTCGGCCAGGCCCACCTTCCTGAGAAGGGCCAGGCCTTCCTCTCGGGCCTGCTCCACGCTTTTCTTCCGGATTTTGCAGGGCGCGTACATCACGTTCTCCAGCACGGTCATGTGGTCGAAGAGGTTGAAATTCTGGAACACCATGCCCATCTTCTGGCGAAGCTTATGGACCGGATATCCTTTTTGGAGAATGTTCTCCCCGTCCACTTCAATGCTGCCGCCGCTGGGCGGGTCCAGGAGGTTCAGGGCCCTCAGGAAAGTGCTTTTCCCCGTTCCGGAAGGGCCGATGATGCTGATAACTTCACCTGCATGGATTTCGCAGTTGATATCCTTGAGAACCGTCAGGCGGCTGCCGTCCGGGTCTTGATAGGTTTTGCTCAGATGGGAGACGGTAATCATAGTACTTTCTTCTTAGGGGAAACAAGCTGGATCAGCAGGCCGAGGAGCCACACCAGCAGGAAATAAAGGATGGTGACCACGGCCAGGGGAATCAGGGCGTCGAAAGTACGGCTGCGGATGATGTCGCCCGCACGCGTAAGGTCCTGGATGGCTATGTAGCCCACGATGGAAGACCCTTTCAGGAGGGAAATGCACTGACCTTTATACAGGGGAAGGCCGCGCCGGACGGCCTGGGGCAGCACAATGTGGAAGAAAGTCTGCGCCCGGGTGAAACCCAGGGCCAGGCCGGCCTCCGTCTGCCCGTGCGGAACGGCATCCAGGGAGGTGGCATAGATGCCGCTCACTCCGGAAGCGAAGAAAAGGGAAAAGGTTATGGCCGCTACCAGGTCCGACGCCAGTCCCACTTTGGCAAAGACCACATAGAACATGATGAGCAGCAATACCAGTTCCGGAATACCTGCCATGAACCAGTTGAAGGCTCCGGCCAGGGAGCGAAGCCAGTTTCGGCGGCTCCGGGCCATGGCATACAAAAACACGCCCAGGACAGTGCCCAGCAGGATGGCCAGGAAACTGATTTTGAGTGTTTCCCACAAACCTTTCGTAATGTACTTCCAGCGGTTTTCCGCTATAAGATTTTTGCGGATGCTGTTTTTGAGGCCGCCCATCCATCTCGCTCCTCCGGCTTTCGCCTCCCGGTCCATCACGAAATAGGCCTGGTGGTAAGAATGGTAGGGCTCCGAGAAGAGAAACTCCTCTTCCCTCTCGGGCGTAACGAAAATCCCTCCGCAGAGGACGTCGGCCAGCCCGCTTTTGAGGGACAGGATGGCACTGCCCGCGTCGAAACGCTTGATTTCCAGAGGACGGTGCAATTCCTTGCCCAGCTCCCGGAGAAGGGCTATCTCCATGCCGTACCATTCTCCGTCCACACGGAAAGACAGGGGGGCGGTATCCGAGGCTGTGGCAACGCGGATGGGGGTTCCGGACGCTTCCTCGGGGATAGGCGTGAACTTCCCAACCTCGGCAAAGCGGTCCGTGAGCCAGAAGTCTTTCAGCTCCTGCATGGAACCGTCCTCTATCATCCTGTGCTGGACGGCGGTCATGGCCTGCGCCAGGTCTGAATCCTCCTTCCGGAACAAAAAACCCGTAGGAAAACTCTGGGAGCCCAGCAGGGCTATCTTCACACCGCAATCCCTGCGGATGGTGGAATTATACACCACCTCGTCCTCCACCACCACATCGGCCTTCCCATTGATAAGGGATTGCAGGGCGTCACTTTCCGAGTTGAAAAGTTGCAGGGTTATGTCCTTTCGGGGCGCCAGTTGCATTTCATAACAGCTGCCCGCAAGGGTTGCCACCCTAAGGCCAGCCAAGTCTTGTTCGCTTTGCAGTTCAATGCTGTGCTCCTGCCCCCCGTTACAGGACAGCAGGGCCAGCGCAGAAACAAAGCCTATGATTGATTTTTTCATGATTGGTTTATTGGCGTCGAGTAAGTGGAGGGGAATTTCACCCCTCCCTTCTCTCGGAACCGTGCTTGACAGTCTCCCGTCACACGGCTCTTCGTACTTACTCCTTTTTAAGTT
>CAJOLS010000087.1 GCA_905235535.1 uncultured Bacteroidales bacterium | reverse complement strand
ATATCGGCATTCCAGTAAGGGATACCGCAGAGGGAAAGGTTCAGTGCCTCAGCTACTTGCTCCTTCAGGGAGCTCCAGGTGGAGTTCAAATCGCCGGACCAGACATGAGCGCCGTAGCGCTGGAGGCCGGCCGTGGCAGAACGGGTGAGAATGGAGACACGCCGCGTGTCGGTAAGGGCCCGCTGGTGGTCATAGACACCGCCCACCGAGTACAGCGGGAAGGAGTTGCGCATCAGGCGGTAGCTGCCTTCGTGGGTCTGGCAGTCGTAATCCTCTGGCTGCACCGGCTGATGCTCCGGCTCCGTGGCGTCCAGCCACCAGCCGTCCAGCCCTGCATTCCAGAGGTTTACTTCCATATATTTCCAGTAGATGTCCCGCGCACGGGGGTCCCAGGAATCATAGACCCGCACTTTGTTGCCCTGCGGGAAAGTGCTGATGTCCAGCAGCAGGCTGTCAGCTGCAAGTTCCTGGAAGATAGCCGTTTCCGGTCCGAAGGAGGGCCAGACCGAGATGAGGGCATGGGCATGAAGTGCATGTATCTGTTCCATCATGCCCCTGGGGTCCGGGAAGGCAGGATTCAGGAATTGGACGGCATTCCAGTGGGCGTGGTCGCCCCAGTACTGCCAGTCCTGGATGATGCCGTCCAGCGGGACTTGCAGCTCGCGGTAACGGCGGACGACGGAAATCAGTTCCTCGGCCGAGGTATAGCGCTCCCGCGACTGCAGGAAGCCGAAATTCCAAAGCGGATTCATCGGCGCTTCGCCGGTGAGGCTGCGGATGTTGCGGACCACGGCATCCGCGCTGCCGCCGCCCAGGAAGAAATAGCTGCAATTGTTTCCTTCGGGAGAAGAGAAGGACACCCAGTCTTCCCCGCTCCGGAATTCGGTGGGGGAATAATTGTCCCAATACACCGCATAGCCTTTCACGGAATGAAAGAGCGGAATGGCGATTTCCGTATTCTCGTTTTCCAGGTGATAGTTTTTCCGGCGCTGGTTCAGGCCCTCGCCCTTGTGCTGGCCCAGGCCGTAGATGGCCTCATCGGCATCCAGCAGGAAGGCCTGGTGAATCTCTTTGTGCGAGGCCTGTTCGGGCTGTTCCCGCAGGAGCGGGGTGCCATCGGCCTTGAAGAAGGAATAGACGGCCTGCGCCGGGTCCAGCTCCACGCGGAGGGAATCGGTGCTGAGCCGGACGATGCCGTTCTCCAGCTCATCCACCGAGAAGCGCACTTTTCCGGCTTTCATACACACCGACGCCGTGGGGGTGAGGTCGGTCTCCCCCACCAGGGGCAATTTCACCACCTGGATGATGTCGGGCGCATAACAGACCACTTCGAAGCGGGACACGGGCCCCTCGGTACGGAAACCGTTTTCCGTCCGCCGGACCGGTCCGCTGCAGGCGACCAGCAGCACGGCCGCCAGCGATAAGACTTTCGTATTCATCGTCCCCATTCTTTATTCGGTTCATGGCCCATCACAAACTCCAGGCGACCGCCCTGCACCAGCTCTTCGTGGCGCAGGAAAGGCGTATTCAGCGACTTCCCGTTCAGCTTGGCCGACTGGATGTACTTGTTGTCCTCCGAGGCACCTTTTGCGATGATGGTGAAGGACTTGCCGTCCGGCAGATGCAGCACCGCCTCCGGGAAGACGGGACTGCCGATGGCATATTCGGCCTTGCCCGGCGTCACCGGATACAGGCCCAGGTACGACCAGACCACGAAGGAGGTCATTCCGCCGCCGTCTTCATCGCCGGGAACGCCCATCAGATCGTCCCGGAACCAGGTGCGGAGGAGCTGGCGGATGCGTTTTTGCGTCTTCCACGGAGCGCCGGCGTAGTCGTAGAGATAAGGGATGTGGAGCGAGGGCTCGTTGGCCATTGAGAACTGGCCCACATTGCCGGTATGGTCGGGGAGTTTGGCGTAGAATTCAAATTTGCTGCGGCCCAGCGGGGTGGCGAACATCTCGTCCAGCTTCTTCACGGTGGCGTCGGGGCCGCCCAGGAGGGATATCAGGTCGGGAATGTTGTGCTGGACATCCCAGCGATACACCCAGCCGTTGTTTTCGCCATAGTATTCGCGGGCGCCCATCCCGCCGGAGAAACTGTAGTCGAAGGGGTCGATGAAGCTGCCCCGCGCATCCTTCGGATGGAAGAAGCCGGTGCGGCCGTTGAAGAGGTTCCGGTAATTGAGGGACTGCTCGCGGAAGAAAACGCCGGCGGGATATTCTTTGGCGGCATCGGCAAGCAGGGACATACACCAGCTGTCGTAGGAAGTGCCCAGGGTGACGGCCACCGGCTGGCGTTTTTCGAAGGGATGGACATTGGGATCGGTCTCCTCCTCCCCTTCGGCCAGAGCAGGCATGTAGCCTTTGGTCCAGTAGAAGCGGTCGACGGCACCGGCCCTGTTGCCGCACCAGGGAGCCAAGGTCTTCTCCAGCAGCGCTTTGGAGCAGATGGTATAGACGCGGGCCGTGTCAATCTTGAGCCCCTTCACCAGGGCGTCGGCGAAGGTGGCCACGGTGTGGTTCGAGTTCATCCGGCGCGAATCGCCGGTAGTTTCCGGGAAGGTGGGCGCCCAGTCGTTGCCGTTCTGTTCGGCCATCCGCACGAAGGAAGCCAGAATGTCTTCCTCCAGCGCCGGATTCATCACCACGCGCAGCGGATGCGCGGCGCGGTAGGTGTCCCAGATCCAGTCGTCGGTGTAGAAGGGGATGCCGCCGTCCTCGTGTACCTGGTTGTCGAAGGCGCTCCAGTAACGACCGTCTTCGCTCATGCAGACGGGGCGCTCGAAAGTGCGGTAGCAGGAGGTGTAGAAGACGGTTTTTTCTGCATCGCTGCCTCCCTTCACTTCCAGGCGGCTGAGCGTTTCATTCCAGATTTTACGGCCTTCGGCGGCCACTTTTTCCACATCGTAGGAGTCGATTTCCCGGTGCAGGTTGGCGGCAGCCTGTTCCTGGCTGATGAAGGAGACGCCGTAGCGGAGGTGAATCTCGTCCTCGTCGAAGCGCATCACCACACAGGCGTTGCGGCCACTGTCGGCCTTGCCTTCCTCCAGGCGGTTTTTCCGAAGAACCCCCTGAGCCACAGGCGTTTCCTGCACTTCCATATACACATACACCTTGGTATCGCCCTGCACTTCCTGGTAACCGGCCAGGATGCCTCCGTCGGCCAGGCTCACGGCTCCCTGCAGGGACGAGAGCAGAAGGCTGCCCTTCCCGTCCCTGAAGCGGATGCGGTACACCGCGCTCTGACGGGAAACGGCATAGTCGGCGTGAATGGCGCCGTCTTCCAGGTCCACGGAAAAGCCGTAGGGCGTAAGATGCTCATTGTCGTAGCTTACCGGGATGATGTTCTGGAGCCGGTCGCCCGTGGTGACGGAGAGTTTGAAGGCCGATCGCTCCCGATGGTTGGTGACAATCACGGGCAGGCCGTTCACATACTCGGAGGTATAATCGGCCCGTTCCGGATAAACGCGGAGCATGGAATTGGGCAGCTGCACCGTCGGGAAGGTGGGCACCAGCAGGTGGCTGATATTGCCTATGTACGGGTCCACATAATCGACCGGCTCCTTTCCGGTTGTTGTACAGGCGCTTGCCAATGCGGCAATGACCAGCAGTCTGAAGACTCTATTCATATACTTGGGTAATATTGTTTCTCAGTCTGGCGGCAACGGGGTCTGTTCCCGCCTTGTCCAGGCACAGGGTAGAGACGATGGCACGCCCCTTCCCTGCCGATATTTCCACCAGCGGAAATCCCCGCATGGCATCGATTTTCCGGAGGCGGTCTTCCGCCGTTCCGCCGTCAATATAGGCATGGATTTTCATCTGGCCGGCCAGTTCCTTCACCTCAGGACAGCGCACGGTCTTGAGGGCGGCGGTACACACCAGGGGAATCTCCCGCTTTCCGTTATTGAAGTACCTCAGTTCCAGATGGCCGATACCTTCAAACACCGGCTCTTCCGGACGCTCCATGAAGGCGATGTCCCCTTCCGTGGGAATGATCCAGCCTTTGATATACTCCGGGAAAACTTTCTGTGCCAGCTCTTTGCAGTTGTCAAAGAGCATGTTCTCGCCGGCCTCGATACGGCGTCTCAGGACGGACGGATCCTCAGAACAGGAGCCGTCAATAACGGTGACCCCTCCCGCAGTTCCGGTCCACTGTTCCGATGCCAGAAGAAGGTCGTAGGCATTCTCCGAGACCGTCTCCCCGTTTTCTTTCAGGACCAGGTGAAGAACGGCCTCATCCCGCCCCTCCACTTCCGGAAGGACCATCTCCGGCTCCAGCCAAAGCCGGCCATAGTGCCCGACGCCCTCCGTAGCCATACAGCCTGCACTAAGAACGGTTCCCGAGGCCGAAAGAATTTCCCACTCCAGGGACAGGGGCTCCAAAGCCCTTCCGTCCGTGTGGTCATTGACGATGCAAACCCTTACGGGCAGCGTGGTTCCGCCATAGAAGTGCCTGCCCCAGAGCTCTGCACTCACCAAAACGGGCTGCAGGGCTTTCTGAAGGGCATAATACGTTGGATAAGGTTCTATCTTCTCTGCATCATAGCACTGGCGGAACCAGGTCATGTAGGCAAAGTGCAGGATGCCGGAGGCTTCGGGGCTGCTGCGCCTGAGGGCCTCGGCCAGCTCTTTGGTAATGAAGGCCTGGGTATTCAGGAAATACGAAGGGTTGCACCAGTCATAGCCGTCATAGCCCACAAGGGACATCGGATTCTGGTGGACGAGCTGGTAAGAGCGCGTGGGATGGCCGGTTTCGTTATTGGGGTAGCCGGTGGACATCTCCTGAGAGATGAGGGGCCTCCCCGGCATTTTCAGCCGGGAGAATTCCCCGTTGAAGAAGCGGAAGAGGGAATAGTCGTACCAGTTGTAGTAGCCGTGCACGTCGTCGATGTCCCCATCGTCCACTGAGTCCATGAACGCCTGGCCATATTTCTCCACCTTGCCTTTGGACTGGTAGTTGGAGTCGAAGCACACGGGGTGCGTGGGGTCCAGGGCCCGGATTTCCCTCACCACATTGGAAATGATGGTAAACTTTTCTTTGGCACGCTCGAAGTCCTCGTCGTTGTCATAGAACTTCATCTCATTGTTGACGGTCCAGAACAGGAGCGAGGGATGGTTGCGGTATTTGCGGATGAGGTCCAGGTATTCGTCGTGCCAGAGCTTCAGGAGGGTGCGGTCCGGGATGGGGGTGGAATGCAGGAAAAGCCACGTCCAGGTGCCCTCAAAGCTGATTCCTATGCCGTTGCGGTCGGCCGCGTCCATCCAGAGTTCGTTCCAGGGAGTGGTATGCGTACGGGTCACTTCCACGTTTCCTTCCTTCATGAGGCCCATGAACTTATCGGCAAGGGCTTTGTCATTGGGACGGAGGGCGAAGGGAATATGATTGCCGCCGCGAAGCCAGTATTTGTAGCCGTTCAGGTAGAAAAGACCGTCCCGCACCTCGAAGGTCTTGAAGCCGGAAGTAATCACCTTGCTGTCATGTCCTTCCAGGGTGAAACGGAAGTCGTAAAGATGGGGATGCTGTGGGCTCCAGAGCCGGGGCTTGAGTCCGTTTACGGAATAACGGAACGCATTCTCGCCGGGCTTCAGGGACTGTTTTCCCAAGGTGCCGCTATAAAGCACGCTGCCGTCCTCCTTGTCCGTAATCTCAACGGACAGTTTTGTCCGCTGTCTCTCTGCCGTGTGGTTATTGACGGTGAAATCGAACGCGGCACCCTCCAGGGAGGGCTGGATGAAGACGTCCTCAACGCGCACGGGATCCGTGACGGTGAGGGTGACCGGCTGCCAGATGCCGGCGGGGTCGTCCCCGTACATGCCGTGCGCCAGGTCTTTGAGCATGCGGTTGGTCACAAAGACGGAGGCGGCCACATCCACCACCCGGTCGGCATCCTCTATGTGGTCTACGTAGTCGCGGGTCACCTTTACGGCAATGAGGTTCCGGCCCGGATGGAGGGCTTCTCCGGAAGCCTGGAAGGGGCCGAACATGCCAATATGTCCCCCGGCCTTCTGCCCGTTCACGTACACATCCCCGATTTTGGAAACGGCGTCAAAATCAAGAGTAACCCACTTTCCTTCAATCCCTTCCGGAAGGTCTATCCACTGGCGGTACCAGGCCCATTTCACCCGGCGCCATTCAAAGCTGAGGGCATCGCAGCGGTCGGTTTCGGCCTGGTAATAGGTGTCGGAAACGCCCTTGGGCTGGGCACCCCGGGGCGAAGGCATCGTTTCCCCGTGCAGCCAGATACGGATGGGATTCCAGAAGGAGGGAACGGGAATCACGTGCCAGTCGGCATCCGGGATTTCCGGCCGGGAAAAGTCTTCCCCGGCGGTTTCATAGTCGGGTTTAAAGAGCCAGTTGCCGTCCAGGGAAATCTCCGTGCGGGCGCCGTTCAGGCTTATCTTCACCGGTTCATAGCCGGCCCGTTCCTGCAGGCGCTGCGCCTCGCGCTGGGCGCGCGTGCGCAAAAAGGACACCTCTTCCGCTGAAACACCGTCCAGGGCTCCCGGGGCCAGGGGCTTTACTTCCAGGCTGTCATATTCGGCCGGAATCCAGCCTCCGCCCAGCACCACCCGCCCTTCCGGGGCCAGCTGCCAGTCGGGGTCCGTGACATCTATGTACGGAAGGGGTTCGTCCCCTACAAAAACGCGGATGCGGGGCCCCAGAGCCTGCACTTTCACCCGGTACCACTGTCCCGGCAGCGGGTGGAAGCCCAGAGGACGGACCCCCATCAGCTGGTCGGTCCCCATGTAACCCTGACGCATCAGGTACACATCGTCCTGCAAACCGCCCTTGAGGCCAATCCAGTATTTGTCAAACGGACTGGCGGCACGGAATTGCGCCCAAATCTGTACCTGCCCTGCATCGGAGGGAACCCGGGCCCGGAAAGAGAACTCGTAGTCTCCCTCCCGGGCCAGGGCCTGCACCGCAGAGGCACATCCAATCAACATGATTACTATTAACCCTTGGAAAGGTTTCATCGGCAATTATTTACGGGGTTTGTAACTGGGGTGTCGCTGGTGCACCTTCCGGATGGTCCCGTCCTCATTGTAGTAGAGCCGGTCCACGCAGATGCTGCGGAGGTTCCCCATCCGGGAAAGCTGGCAGCCGTGATAGAACAGGTACCATTGGCCTTTGTACGCTACAATGCTTCCGTGGGAGGTGTCGCAGTCCGTGGCGTCAAGGAGGATTCCCTTGTACTCCCAGGGACCCAGGGGGCTGTCACTCATCGCATAATGCATCCGGTTGTACTGTCT
>CAJOLS010000086.1 GCA_905235535.1 uncultured Bacteroidales bacterium | reverse complement strand
CATCGTGGCCGATTCCATCGCCCGCCAGATCGAAGGCCGCGTGAGCTATCGCCGCGCCATCAAGATGGCCATCGCCACCGCCATGCGCGTGGGTGCCGAAGGCATCAAGGTCCAGATCAGCGGCCGTGTAGGCGGCGCCGAAATCGCCCGTTCCGAGATGTTCAAGGAAGGCCGCACCCCGCTGCACACCTTCCGTGCCGATATCGACTACGCTCTTGCAGTAGCCAACACCCAGATGGGTACCATGGGTATCAAGGTGTGGATTTGCAACGGTGAGAAGTACGGCAAACAGGATCTGAGCCCCAACGCCGGTTTCGCAGCCAACTCCGCCGCTCCCGGCGCCGGCCGCAGAGAAGGCGGTCGCGGAGAGCGCGGTGGCCGTGGCGGCCGTGGCGGTCGTCGCGAAGGCGGTCGCGGAGAGCGTCGATAAGCTTTTTGCAGAATTTTTGAAAAAGCGGTCCTTAAATGGCCGCTTTTTCGTATATTTGCACCCTGAAAATCAAGAACTAACAAAATGAAAGCAAGAACCCTTATCCTTATGGCCGCAGCCGCTACGATGGCCCTGGCCTGCAAAGAATCCAAAACGCCCGAGCAGAAGCTGGCCGAGTTCAACGAATGGAACGAAACCTTCATTGAGAACTACCGCACTCGTCTGACGGAACTGCAAGACGACGAAGAAGCCGCAGAAGCCTTTGCGGACAGTGCTTTTAACGCTTACCTTGAATACAACAAGGCCGCTCTCCGCAAGAATCTGGACAACGCCGTGGGCGTGGAGGCCCTCAAGCAGGTGTATTCGGACCTGGAGCCCGAAGAACTGGCCAAGGTGCTGGATAAGTTCACCGCTCCCGTCACGGGCCGCGACTCCGCCTTTGTGGCCAGCCTCAAGGAGAACGTTACCGCCAGCCTGGCTACCGTGGTAGGCAAGCCCTTCACGGATTTTGCCGTGGAGCACGTGACCGGAACGGATGAAGAAGGCAACCCGGTCTATGAGACCCGCCGCCTTTCCGACTATGTGGGCAAAGGCAAGGTATTCCTGGTGGACTTCTGGTCTCCCTGGTGCCCTCCCTGCAAGGCCGAACTCCCCAACATCAAATCCGTTTGGGAAAAATACCACGGGGATGATTTTGACGTCCTCAGCGTGGCAGTTTGGGAAGAGAGCCGTGGCATGAACTGGCGCAACACCGTTGACACCGCCGCCGTTTACGGCATCCAGTGGAACCAGATTAACAACGGTCATCAGGAGCCCGCCGCCCTCTACGGCATCCAGGGCATTCCCCATATGGTCCTCTTTGGGGCCGACGGCACCATCGTCGCCCGTGGTGACGCCCTTCGCGGCGCCTCCCTGGACCCGGCCGTCTCCGCCGCCCTGGGCAAATAGTTCGGGGACTCTTCCAGAAGTTTTGTATCTTTGTGGACGGTATGACCGTCCGTGAGAAAATAGCCCTGTTTCCCCATTCCCCCGGCGTGTACAGATATTACGACGCCGAGGGAAAGGTTATTTATGTGGGGAAGGCCAAGGACTTGCACAAGCGGGTGGCGCAGTATTTTGTGCCGCCGGAGAGGCTGAACACCAAAACGCGCATCCTGGTTGGCAAGATTGCCGATGCGCAGTTCTCCGTTGTGGACTCGGAGGCCGATGCCCTCCTTCTGGAGAACAACCTCATCAAGCAGTACAAGCCCAAGTACAACATCCTCCTGAAGGACTCCAAGACTTATCCCTGGATTTGCGTCACCGGAGAGGAGTTTCCGCGCGTTTTCATCACGCGCCGCATAGAGAAGGGCAGGGAAAACCGCTACTTCGGCCCGTACAGCAGTGTCATGCACGCCCGCAATCTGGTGGACTTCTTCGACGAGGTTTACCAGCTTCGCACCTGCTCGCTCAAGATAACCTCCGACGCCATCCTGAGGGGCAAATTCCGCCCCTGCCTCAAATTCCATATCGGCAAATGCAGGGCCCCCTGTGTGGGCAAAGTGTCCCAGAAGGAATATGCCGACAACATAGAAGAGATTGTCCACATCCTCAGCGGCCGAGGCTCAGAGGTAATCAAGCATTACAAAACCCTGATGGCCGATGCGGCGGAGCGCCTGGCCTTCGAGGACGCGCAGCAGTACAAAGAAAAGCTCCGCACGCTGGAAAAGCACTATTCCAAGAGCATCATCACCCAGGCGGCCGATACGGATGCCGATGTCTTCTCCCTGGTCTTTGACGGGACGGAGGCCTTCGGCAATTTCCTCCGCATCCGCGGCGGCGCCATCGTGCAAAGCCTGAACCTGGGCTTCCGAAGCCAGATCGAGGAAGAACAGGCGGCGATGCTTTCCACTTTCATCGGCGAAATTGAGGACAAATTCGGCGCGCTGTCCAAAGAAGTGATTGTCCCTTTCCTGCCGGATGTGGAGATCCCCGGCGTGGAGTTCAGGATACCCCAGCGGGGAGACAAGCTGGCCCTGTTGGAGCTGAGCGCCAAAAACGCCAAGGAATTCCACTTCAACAGCATCAAGCAGCGGGAGCATACAGACCCGGACGCCTTCCGCATGAGTGTGATGGAAGAGCTGCGCAAGGCTTTGGGCATGACGGAGCTGCCCCGCCACATGGAATGCTTCGACAACTCCAATATTCAGGGCACCAACCCCGTGGCTTCCTGTGTGGTTTTCCGCAATGCAGAGCCCTCCAAGGCCGATTACAGACGTTTCAAAATCAAAACTGTGGTGGGCGCCAACGACTATGCCTCCATGAAGGAGGTGGTGAACCGCCGCTACTCCCGTATGCTGGCCGAAGCTCCCGAAGACCTTCCGCAACTCATCGTGATTGATGGAGGCAAGGGACAGCTGGAGTTTGCGCACCAGGCCCTGGCGGAGCTGGGCATCCTGGACCGCGTAACGGTGGTGGGCCTGGCGAAGCGCCTGGAAGAAGTGATAAGGGTGGGAGACCCCTATCCCCTGTTCATAGACCGCAACTCCCAGGCCCTGAAGGTGCTTCAGCGCATTCGCGACGAGGCTCACCGCTTCGGCATCACCTTTCACCGCAACCTCCGCTCCAAGGCGGCCATCCAGAGCGCCCTGCGGGAAATCAAGGGGGTGGGAGAGAAGACGGAGCAGCGTCTGCTGCTGCACTACGGCTCTGTGGCCCGCATAGCCGCCGCTCCGCTGGAGGAACTGAGCGCCCTGGTGGGGGCGGATTTGGCTGTAAGGATTCACGATTATTTAGAGTCTGTTTTGAAATGATTCAATAAATTCTTTAAAAATTTTCACCCTCACCCATAGGCCCCCCTATGGCCAAAAATTTTCAAGAAAAATTTCCACAAAAATAAACTATAAATAAAAATATCAATCATTTCAAAACAGACTCTTACAATAGATTCTTCGCTTCGCTCAGAATGACAGAGAGACACAGAATGACAGAGAAACAATTTAACAAGTACTTCAATGCGTTTATCCTGATAGGGATGACGGTGGTGACGGTGCTGGTGACCGGCATCAAGCTCCGGGATGCCGACAGTGGCCAGTGGTTGCTGCTGGTGTCGGCCTTTGGTTCCCTGATGGGCATACTGGCAACGGTTTCATCGGCCAACGGATGGATTATCACCTTTTTGTTCGGCTTTCTGGATGTGAGCATCTACGGGGTGGCCTGCTGGATTAACTGGAGAGAGGGAGGATCGGGCCTGGGCAACGCCCTGCTGCATTTTGCGTATTTTGTGCCCATGCAGTTCGTTGGATTCCTGCAGTGGAAGAGCCGCGGGGCCAAAGCGTCCCGTCAGGTGAAGGCTCGCCGCCTGAGTCCTGCCATGCGCTGGGCCTGGCTGGGCATCTCCCTGGTGGCCACGGTGGTGCTGTATCTGGTAATCGCCCGCTTCGACCGGTCGGTCGCCACGGGCTTCCTGAAGGTGGCCGTCATCCTGGACGTGGTTCCGCTGGTGTGCAACATCATCGGCCAGCTCCTGATGTCCACCGCCTATATGGAGCAGTGGTTTTTCTGGATGGCGGTGAACATTTTCTCCATTGCCCTGTGGGTGTGCTCAGACCAGGTTTTTGCCCCCGTTTACATTGTCAAGTACACGTTCTATCTCATCAACTCATTCAACGGGTTGCGGATATGGTTGACCCTGAGCCGGAAAAGCGAGGCGTGAATTTTCGTAATTAAGATTTTTTTATTACATTTGCACGCTATTATGCATTGCGAAGAAAGCAAAAACGTTAACAATAAACTTAAAACCTACAATTATGACAAAGGAAGAAATCGTAAAGCAGGTCAAGGATATCATCGTTGACAAGCTTGGTGTCGAGGAATCCGCTGTTACCGAAAGTGCCAGCTTCACCAATGACCTCGGTGCCGATTCTCTGGACACCGTGGAACTGCTCATGGAATTCGAGCGCGTTTTCGGTATCAAGATTCCTGATGAGGAAACCAGCGGTATCGCCACTGTGGGCGACGCCATCGCAAAGGTAGCCGAAAAGGTTGGTGAGTAAATCTCTCCCACTCAAATAAAATTCCCGGACCTTCAGGCCCGGGAATTTTTGTATTTGGGGTATCGGGATGTTCAGTCCTGGGGGATGGCGAAGGTGACGCGGAACATGGGGGCGCGTTCACTGTTGTAGCCGCAGAGGATGGCCCGGTAATAACGGTCCTTGTCCAGCTCTGTGTTGTAGCTGTACGTCTGCTGCGTGGAGGCAGACATCATCTGGGCCAGCATCATGTAATTATAGTAGTTGTTGTAGCCGTAACCGCCATAGCTGTCGTAGCCGCCATATCCTCCATAACCGTAGCCGCCGCCGTAGATGCTGTTGTAGTAGCTGGCATACATGAGGTTCTGATAATACTCGTTATCGTAGAGGGAACCGTTGGCGTTGGCCACTCTCTCCGTGTGGATGGTAAGGAGCCAGATGTCTGCGTCCGTAGCGGTATCCAGGTCTTCACGGGTGAGCAGCTCCTGCAGGTGATAGGTGATGTCCGGTTTGTACATCAGGTTGGAGCGGTCTATGTCTCCCTGGTTTTCCGAGCTCACGGAGGCATCCGTAAGGCCGGCGAAGGCGGTGTACTCCTCCTCGTCTTCCGTCTTGTAGGTACTCTGGATGGTGGGGCTCAGGATGGAAGGATAATACTTGAGCTCCTCATGGTCTTCCGGCATTTCGAAGGGCAGCACGATGGTGGCTTTCACGATGACGGCTTTGTCCGGATTGCCACCCTGGGCCAGAATGGCTTCCCGGGTCTTTTCCTGCAGCTCGCGGGCCAGGATGACCGGCTTGAGCCCGCCGCCGCCTTCCACTATGAGCTGGTCCTGCAGGGGGCCCGGCGTGGTGGACTGGGTGGTGCGGTTGAAGCAGTACTGGTAGAATTTGGTGTTCTCTGCCAGGTATTCGGATTCGTCAATGAGTGCCGGCTCTCCGGGAACCACCAGGAAGGTGGAGTCTTTCCGCACACCGTTCCAGGTGCTGTTGATGGTGAGCTCACCTACATTTTCATTGCGTACGTAGTAGTTGCTGGATACGGTGAGGCAGGAGAAGTTGAACATGTTGATGCGTCCTCCGTTGCCTTCCGGGATGTCGGTGCGGAGGTGGATGCCGGGCATCTTCTCCAGGAATTCGTCGTATTTCCCATCTTCGTCCTCATCGTCGTCCCTGTCAATGAAAACCTTGCCCGTGCTGATGATGGCCTCCATGTACTTCTGGGCAAAAGCCTGGCTGAAGTTGAAGGTGAGGCTTCCGCTGCCGTTATAGGAGACAAGCCCCTTTGTGATGATTTCTTCTCCGTGGGGGATTTCCTGCGTGTTGCGGGTGTTTTCATCGGCCTCGGGGAGGCGTTTGGTGAGTTCCGTCACGTAGATGTTCTGGAAGATGTGGGCCTGGGAGTCGTCTGCGCAGGAGACGGTGTCCTGGGCGAAGTTGAGGACGAAGCTTACGGCTTTGGGGTCTGTTCCGAAATCCAGGGTGTCGGCCGCCGGGATAAGGTTGAATGCGGCTTCGCGGGTACAGAGGCCGAAGTAAGGGTCCCGGATGGCACCCAGGGTGATGCGGGTGTCCGAATAGCCCGAGAGGGCTTCGGAGGGTTTGAGCTGGATTTCTTCCAGCGGAAATTCTGCGGTATAGGTGTCGAACAGGAGGCTCTTGTCCACCAGTCCTTTCCCGAGGCTGTTATCTACTTTGAAGCAGCCGGGCGTTACCAGGACTGCCGTCAGACACAGGGCAAGGAAAACTTTCTTCATGCTAACAAGTTGTCGTAAAATGCGTTGTAGGTATCCATGTAGCTTCCGTCGGCCAGGGCGGCCTCGTCACAGGGGAGGACGGGAATGCCCAGCGCGTTCACATGTTCTACCAGGGCCTGGTCCACTTTGGGGGCTCCCAGGATGATACCGTCGGAGTACTGAGCGGCTAATTTTGCAAGTTCCATGCCGTCAGATTTCTCCGAGAGGGCGCTTACGTCTTCGGGGCCGATGGCGCCGTACAAGATGGTCTGGGCGAAGCCGGGGGAGAGTTTCTCCCTGGCCACGTCGTCGTACAGGGACAGCACCACCTTGGAATTGGAGAAGATAGGGTCGTCCTTGTAGGCTTTCTTGAGGTACAGCGGGAGCACGTGGGAAATCCAGCCGCTGCAGTGGATGATATCCGGAGCCCAGCGCAGTTTCTTGACGGTTTCCAGGACACCACGGGCGAAGAAGATGGCGCGCTCTCCGTTGTCGGCGAAGAAATGGCCCTTCTCGTCCCGGTCTATCTGCTTGCGGCGGAAATAGTCCTCGTTGTCAATGAAATATACTTGTATGCGGGCGGCAGATATGGATGCGACCTTGATGACCAGGGGACGGTCCACGTCCGAGATGATGATGTTCATGCCGGACAGGCGGATGACCTCGTGCAACTGGTTCTTGCGTTCATTGATGCAGCCGTAGCGGGGCATGAAGGCGCGGATTTCTTTTTTGCGCTCCTGGATGCCCTGCGGAAGTTCCCGGCACACCTTGGAGATGCGGGTTTCCGGAAGGTAGGGGAACATCTCTGCGTTAACGAACAGAATCTTCTTGGCGGAATCTCCCATAGTTTCTTATAATTAACCCACAAAGTTACTAAAATTTTTTGAGTTTTTGGGCAGTTTCCGTAACTTTGGGGCGAAATGAAGAATTCAACCATGCGCCGCAGGCTCGTCAGTGCCTGGATTTCTACGGTGGTGAGCCTTTCCCTGGTCCTGCTCCTGGTGGGAGTGGGTACTTTGCTGGTGGTCAATGCCCGGGAAGTGGGAAATTACTTCAAGGAAAACCTCCAGATCAACGTGCTTCTGAAAGAGCAGGTAACAGAGGAGGAGGCGCTGTCCTACGAGTCCAGGGTGGCCGCCATTCCGGGTGTTCGCGCCACGCGCTATATCTCGCGGGAACAGGGCAAGGAAGAGATGGCCCGCCTGCTGGGAGAAGATTTCCTGAGCGTATTTGAATCGGCCCCCGTCCCCATTTCCATAGACGTGAACCTGGAGGCCGGATATGTCTCCAAGGACAGCCTGGAGGTGGTGAAGGCCTCTCTGGCGCAGTCTCCGCTGGTGGAGGAGGTGGTTTACCAGACGTCGCTGGTGGACGCCCTGAACCAGAATCTCCAGCGCATTTCCCTGGCACTCACCCTCATGGTGGCCGTGCTGATGTTCATTTCCTTCGTCCTTATCGGCAACACCGTCCGGCTGGACCTTTTCAACCGGCGTTTCAGCATTTATACCATGCACCTGGTGGGTGCCACCAGGGCCTATGTCCGCGCTCCCTTCGTGGGCAGGGCGGCCCTCCAGGGCGTTTTTGCGGCGCTCATTGCCATCATCCTGCTGGTGGGCGGCCTCTTTTTCCTGAGGGACGAATTTTCCCAACTGTTCAAGATTTTCACGCTGGACAGCCTGCTGCTCACCATGGGCGTCATGCTCATAGTGGGTGTGGGGGTGGCCACCCTCAGTACCTTTGTGGTGGTGAACCGCCTGGTGGGCTACAACCGGGACCAGTTATATGCGTACTGAGAAGGGACTTACTAGCGGCCTTCGGCCTCAAAACTGATTGATTATGGCTAAACAAGTTAACAATAAACCGGATATTTCCGGAAAGATGGCCCTCACGGCCAAGAGTCTGCGTTTCATGATAGCGGGCCTGGCGGTAATGGCGGCCGGTTTCCTGCTCCTTTCCGGAGGAGGGTCCAAAGACCCCCAGGTTTTCAATTACGCCATGTTCGACTTCCGCCGCCTGGTGGCCGCGCCGCTGGTGATTGTGGCCGGCATCGTGCTGGAAGTGGTGGCCATCATGGGCAAGTTCGAGGAAAAGAAGTAGGGTATGGAGTGGTGGCAGGCAATACTCCTGGGTCTCGTGCAGGGGCTGACGGAGTTTCTTCCCGTGTCCAGTTCGGGACATCTGTTGATTTTCAGGGAGCTGCTGGGCGTGGACGGAGAAGGTTTCCTGGACTTTACCGTCACGGTGCATTTTGCAACGGTACTGGCTACGCTGGTGGTGTTCCGGGCGGCCATTGTGCAGCTTCTCAAAGGCCTTTTCAAGTTCAGGTATAACGACGAAACAGACTATATCTGCAAAATCCTGGTTTCCTGCATTCCGGTAGCCCTGGTGGGCTTCCTGTTCAAGGATCAGGTAGAGGCCCTGTTTGGCGGGGAACTCTTCCAGGTGGGCGTCGGCCTTTGTATCACCGCCTGCCTGCTGCTGTTTTCCGACAATGCCGGCAAACGTATCAAGGTGCCGGTGGCCAGGGGCCAGCGCAACGGCGTTTCCTACTGGCAGGCTTTGGTGGTGGGCCTGGCACAGGCTTTTGCCGTGGCGCCGGGCGTGTCCCGCAGCGGAAGCACCATAGCCACAGGCCTTCTGTGCGGTGTCAAGCGGGAGAACATGGCCCAATTTTCCTTCCTCATGGTCCTGATTCCCATTATCGGGGAGCAGTCCCTGGACTTGTTGAAAGTGGCTGTGGGCAGTGAGTCCTTCGGCACAGGCGTGGGCCCCGTGGCTCTTTGCCTGGGCTTTTTGGCCGCCTTTTGCAGCGGCCTGTTTGCCTGCAAGGTCATGATAGCCATCGTCCAGAAGGCCAAGCTCGCATGGTTCGCCCTCTACTGCCTGCTGGTGGCCGCCCTCATCTTCATCCTTGCTTAATGGCCAAACCGCTCACATATTTTGCCTCCGACGTGCACCTGGGGCTCCAGGTGGGGGATCCGGTGCAGCGGGAGAGGAACTTTGTCCGCTTTCTCAAGGAGATAGACCCTGCCCGTACGCAGGCCCTGTATCTGCTGGGAGACATTTTCGATTTCTGGTATGAGTACCGCTATGTGGTGCCCAAGGGCTCGGCCCGGGTGCTGGGAGCCATTACAGACCTGATAGATGCCGGCGTGGAGGTGTACTTCTTCCAGGGCAACCACGACCTCTGGACTTTCCACTATTTTGAAGAGCTGGGCATGGTGAAACTTCAGCAGCCGTATGTGGCGGAGATAGGGGGAAAGCGCTTCTGTATGGGGCACGGGGACGGTCTGGGCCCCGGAAACCATTGGTACAAGTTTGTCAAAGGCATATTCAGCCAGCGCTGGGCCCAGGTTCTTTTTTCCACCCTGCACCCCTGGATAGCTTTCCACTGGGCCACCGGCTGGAGTCACCGTTCCAGGACGGAAAAGCCCATCGCTTATACTTTCAGAGGGGCCGATGAACCCCTGTACAAGTTCTGCCGGGATTTCCTTTCCGCCACCCCCGTGGAGCATTTCATCTTCGGCCATTACCACTGCCTTGCCGACATCCCCCTGCCCGGCACCACCCCTGCCTCTTCTTCGGCTCCCACCCTCCACCTCCTTGGCGACTGGCTCACCGCCCCCAACTGGCTGGTGTACGACGCCTCCACCGCACAGCTCCGCCGCCAACCCTGACGCCCCCTGCCTTCTTTCTCTACGCCGCAGCAAGCGTTTTTTGGCAAAAGTGCTGGCTGTCACGTTCTGTTTCGTTGGAAGGAGGAATCCAAAGACTACTTGAGGGCGAAGCAGTCACCGGCCACAAATGTCACAATCACCAACCGCTTTTGTCATCATTTCAAAACAGACTCTTATTCTCTTTCATTCTTGTGCCTTGCACAACTTACAACTTTTTTCCTTTTACGCCAAATCAGAAACCGTGTCCGCAACTGGAAAATCGGAGGTTCGGGCACCAGAATGGCCTTTTCCGTGCCCGGGGTGAGTCATTCTGAGTGCCCTGTCATTCTGAGCGCAGCGAAGAATCTATAGGCGGTGCGAAAAAGCCCTGGCGCTTAAGGTGTCAGGGTGAGGGAAGAATGGCGGAGTTGGACGGCAGGCAGGTGACGGCGTTGCAGGGGGTGGTGGCGGAAATCCTGGATTCCGGGTCGGAATAGCCCGTAAAACATTGTCGCTCAGAAATTTATTCCGAATTTTCGGATGGGGTAATATCTGATGAATTTTTCGTGAGAAAATGTTTGCGGTAATTATTAAATATAAGTATCTTTGCGGCTTGAAGTTTGTCTCTTGCCAAGAGACAAACCGAGCAAGAGGGAGCAATAACCCAAATAAAACACAAAATTGGTAG
>CAJOLS010000085.1 GCA_905235535.1 uncultured Bacteroidales bacterium | reverse complement strand
CTGCTATACCCTCCAGAAACCCCCGACTCCCACCATCCTCATGGCCGCCATGAAGGAAGTAAAGCCCACCATCGTGTGCTCGGTTCCGCTGGTCATTGAAAAGGTGGTCAAAAACAGCGTCTTGCCCACCATCCAGAAGAGCCGTGTGCTCTCCTGGATGGAAAAGCATTTCCCGCACCTGTTGCACTGGTTCATCGGCCGGAAGATGATTGCCTCTTTCGGAGGGAAACTGGAATTCCTGGGCGTAGGCGGTGCCAAGCTGGATCCGGCGGTGGAGCAATTCCTCATAGAATGCAGCTTCCCCTATGCCGTGGGCTACGGCCTCACGGAAACCGCCCCGCTGGTTTGCAACGTGATGGTGAAAAAGAAAAAGCACCTGGGTTCCATCGGCCCGGCCTCCTATAAGGTGGATATCCGCCTGGACAATGTGAATCCCGCCACCGGAGAGGGAGAGATTGTGGTACGCGGCAACAACGTGATGCTGGGGTATTACAAAGACCCCGAACGTACCCTCCAGGTCCTGGACGACGATGGCTGGTTCCATACCAACGACATCGCCTGCATGGATGAAGAGGGCCTCTATTACATCAAGGGCCGTCTGAACAACACCATCCTGGGCCCTTCCGGAGAGAACATATACCCGGAAGAGATAGAGCAGGTTATCAACAACATGGAAGGCGTGGAGGAATCTTTGGTGATGGAAAGGGACGGCAAGCTGGTGGCCCTTGTGAAATTCCATGACAATGTGATAGACTGGGACCTGGCAGCCGAGGACAAATGGTTCGAAGACCTGAATGCCCGCAAGAAGGCCATCCTGGACTGGGTGAACAAGACCGTAGGCAAGAACTCCAAGATTGGCGAGGTAGATGCCATGAAGGAGCCCTTCGAGAAGACGGCCACCCAGAAAATCCGCCGCTTCAAGTACAAAGATTCCCACGGGGACGAGCCCGAGAAGCCGTCCGGTAAAGAATAATACAAACCCTCGGCACAGGCCGAGGGTTTTGTGCTTATTTAGAGTCTGTTTTGAATATTTTTATTTATAGTTTATTTTTGTGGAAATTTTTGAGGAAAATTTACCAAAAAGAAACATAAAGAATTTATTGAATCATTTCAAAACAGACTCTTAATATCTATTAGCCTTACCGCCTGGAAGGTAAGGTGGGCCTGGGAACTTTCGTAGAGGATGCCCACGGTTTCGCGGTCTATCATGGTGAGGCAGGAATAGCCCCAGCCTATGCCTTCGTCCAAAAGGAGCTTCCGGGTCCAGGTGACGCCGCCGTCCAGGCTCATCTGGATGGTGATATTCTTGCGTTCCTTCCCATCGGCCGGATTGGAGAAAAGAAGGATGTCTTTCCGAAGGCTATTCTGCCTGGCAGGCACACTTATGAGACTGGCCATACAGACGGGTTCTATGAGCTTCCGGTCCCCGGCGTGGGGATGCCAGGTGATGCCCATGTCCCGCGTTACGTACACGGCGCGGCCGGTTTTGGCATTGTCCCGCATGTTGAGCATGAGAACACCCGGTTCCAGTTCCACCACCTGGCTCTCGGTGGTATTCTCTTTGGCGGCGTTGTGAACGTGCCAGGTTTCGCCGTGGTCCCGGGAATACATGATGCCGGCGGCGGGAGTGCGGTCCGGTTCCGGCCCCTGGTGCTGGAAAGGAACCACCAGTACGCCGTTACTCATAGTTATGCCGCGTCCGGGGCCCTGGAAGGTAAAGTTCCAGTCTTCCTGCTTTACCTGCCGGGTAATGCTCACGGGCTGGCTCCAGGTGAGGCCGTCATCGGTGGAGCGGCTCATCATGAGCTGAGGGGTGGTTTCCGGCTCAAAGCCGCTTCCGGCGGCAAACCAGGCATGTTTTCCGGCGGGGATGCCGTGCGCCCAGGTGGCAAAAAGAAGAAGGTCTCCGGTAGTCTCATCCACCAGGATGCAAGGGTCTCCTATTCCGTTTTCCTTGTCGGGCCTGCCGCCCCACTCGCCCATATCCATGGCCACCGTCATCGGCCCCCAGGTGAGGCCTTCGTCCGTGGAACGGCTGATACCTATATCTATGTCTTCCGAGAGGTCGAAGGAACTGTTGTGCCGGATGTCGTAGGTGGCCACCAATGTTCCCTTTCTGGTGGTGACAAGGCCCGGAATACGGTAGGCTTTCACGCCTTCATCTCCTTCCGAGCGCACTTTGCGGGCCAGGCGGTGCTCATGGGTTCCGGTTTCTTCTATCCGGAAGCCGGCAGCCCGCACCATCAGGGAAAAAGGACGGTCCAGCCTGGGGGTTTTCTCCGTGCTGATATTCACATAGAGAAGGCCGTTTTCCACATAATAATTCTGAAGGGCCTCCCGCGGAAGGCCGATAACGGACACTTTCCAGTCCGGGGAAGCGCCGGAAGGGGTAATTACTTGTGCCACAGCCACATCCTGACCGGTCACAACCGGCACCTGCAGGTGATGCAGGTGAATCACAGAGGCCATCAGCATGGCCACGAGGGAAGACAGTACCATATTTATTCAGTATAATAATCAATCATGCGGATGATGGCGCGGGTGCACACGGGGCAGAAATCCTCGCACTCGTTGATGCGCATGCGGCATTCCTGTACCGGCCGATAGACCCCGTACATCTCGTAACCTGCCCCTTCGTACACACCCGGTTTCTGGTTCAGAAGGGTCTTCTGCTCCGGGGTAAGGGTGCGCCAGATGCGCCTCACATCCACCTTTTCCAGTTCATCCACAGGCGTGGGAACGGGAGTGCCTTCCGGCAGGAGGTCCTGCCACTTGGAGGCAAAGTCCGTCAGGTTGGTGATATTGGGTTCCCAGGGCTCTGTCCCGGCGGGATAAAGGGTGTCGCTGACTTCGGAGGCATAGGCGTATTCATCGGCCAGGCCACCGAAAGCATGGCCGAATTCATGCACCAGCACCGGCACAAAGGTGGGATGGTCGCTGTTCATGATGGTGAGGCTGTTGTAGATACCTCCACCACCATAGAGGGAGGTATTGGCCAGCACGATGATATGCTCGTAAGGAACCGTTCCAAGAAGGTCTGCCATGTGCCAGACGTCGGAAGTGGTGAGATAACGGTCTGTATAAAAAGTGTCGAAGTGGCTGGAGGTGGCCGTAGAGCGCCAGTCTCCCTTTCGCGGAACGCTGACCCCGCTTTCGGCCGAAGGGGCAAAGACGGCCCGGACGGCAAACTTGTCACGGTTGGAGGCAAAGGGTTCGTGCGAGAAGAGGGCGTCTGCCGCCCTGTCGGCATCCTGGAAGAACTTGGCTTCATCGGCCCCGGCGTAACCTTCCGAAAGAATCACGATGTCAATGACCTCCTGCGGCGCATCTTTCCCGAACACCAGCCTGGCATTCCCACCATTGTGGGCTATGGGGCGGATAAGGATATCGGCCGGATTCACCGGATGCACAATACGGGCCGATACTTTCCCGTACACATCCGTCAGCGTCACCTCCACGTTCACCGGATGCTTGGGGAAAGGGACCAGAAGGGTGTTTTCAAACGCCTTCTGCGTGTGCTTGGCCTCGGGAACCACCGTCCACTCCTGAAAGAGGGAGGAGAAACTGTTGGAATAGAGGCAATCGCCGGTGGCAGGGTCCGTTACCCGGATTTGTCCGTTTCCCTGGAGCAGAGGCCGGGAAAGATGGTTCCTTCTTCCGGCCCAGACCGGGGTACGGAGCATCTTCCTCAGGTAGATGGCCTGGTGGCCGGCATCCCCCACGAAGGCATAGTCCAAACGGAGGGTGGAATCGGCAAAATGGGCGGAAAAAGCGTCCTGGGCCTTGAGGGAGCCCCAGGAAAGCAGACCGATGGCCAGGGCAAGGATCACCTTTCTCATAAGCTGTCAATGTACGCCTTCATGGCAGCCTGTTTTTCATAGGCTGCGTGGAAGAGGGCCACCTGGTTGCGGGTACGGACCAGGTTGTGCTCCGGATACTGGATCTTATAATAGGTGTCTCCGTTGATGTAATCGGCAAAGAAGCGCACGGCCTGCATATACGGGAAGAGACAGGCGGCATAGGGCAGGTTTTCCCGCTCAATGGGAGTGAGGAAGGTGGCGCCCTCGATATAGCCCTTGGTGAAGGCCTCAAAGATATCCATCCTCAGGGCCACTTTTTCAATGGCAGGGTCATCCTCGGCCACGGTGTTGGCGGCGGTTCTCATGAAATCCCCGAAATCCGAGAACACGAAGGACGGCATCAGCGTATCCAAGTCTATGACACAGAGAACGTTGCCGTCTTTGTCAAAGAGCATGTTGTTCACTTTGGTGTCACAGTGGCAGATGCGCTTGGGAAGCTTCCCTTCCCGGTACAGGCGCTCGGCCTTGCACATCTCCTGCTCGTACTGCTGCAGGTCTTTCAGGATGGCCTGCACCTCTGGCTCTTTCATCCGGCCCACGGCATCGGCCTCGGCGGCCTCCCGCAGCTGGCGGACCCTCAGCTCCATATTGTGGAAGTCCGGGATGGGTTCTCCCAGGGTGTCGGGGATATCGGAGAGCATGGCTTCAAACTGGCCGAAGGCCTTGCCGGCATAATAGGAATACTCCGGGGTCACCGTGTCGTAGGTGTACGAGTCCCTGATGAAGACGGATACCCTCCAGTAGGTTTCCCCGTCGGTCCAATAGCTTTTTCCGGTGGCCTTGCAGGGAAGGAAGGTGAGCGTCATTCCGCCTTTTTTCCGAATATGCGCCGTGGCGCAGTCTATGTTGTGCTGCAGCAACTCAACATCCTTGAAAATGGCGTTGTTGATGCGCTGGAGCACATAGTCATCGGCCCCGTCCGTGTACACGCGGAAGGTGTCGTTGATAAGTCCGCTGCCCAGGGGCTTGATGTCCAGGATGTTCCCCTCGACGGCAAACTGTCCTGCAATGAATTGGGGATCTTTCATTTGGCAAATGCGTAAGAGAATCCTTTTACTTTGTTCCAGGCGCCGCGGGTAAAGTCCGGGACGGCCACCGGGGCGCAGCCGTTCTCCAGGGAAATGCTGGAGAGTTCGGAAACGCAGCACCACTCGGCCAAATCATACACGTCCATGTCTAACGGCAGGCCGTTGTTCAGGCAATAAACGAGGCGGTAGTCCATGATGAAGTCCATGCCGCCGTGGCCGCCCACTTCCTTGGCCTTGGCCACCAGTTCGGGTGTGAGGATGGGGCTCTGGTACTGGGCCATAAGGGCATCCAGTTCCTCTCCGCGGTACGTCTTCTCTCCCTCCAGGTTCTGGTAGTCCACGTTTTCAGAGCCCTCGTTCCTGAGGCAGATGCCCCTGACGGGATATTTCTCGGCATAACCGTCCGTTCCCACCAGCTGGTACATGCGGTTGTACGGACGCGGGGTCATAACGTCGTGCTCTATGAGGATGGTCTTGCCCTTTTCCGTGCGCAGCATGGTCATGGTTACGTCTCCATTGACAAAGGGCTTGTCTTCCATGCCGGCGGCCTTGGCGTGCTTGGGGCCGTTGAACGGATTCGTATCCATGGCCACCAGGGTGGCAAGGCGGTCTCCCCTGTGGATGTCCAGGGCCTGGCACACCGGGCCGAAGCCGTGCGTAGGATACAGGTCTCCCCTGTTCTTGCTGTTGAAATCCAGCCTCCAGTTGTTCCAGTATTCCTTCCAGAAAGGATCCAGGTTGTGGTTGTAGGCGCCCTCGGCATGGATGATTTCTCCAAATACGCCCTGCCGGGCCATGGTAAGGGCCGTGAGTTCAAAGAAGTCGTAGCAGCAGTTCTCCAGAATCATGCAGTGCTTGCGGGTGCGCTCGGAAGTATTCACCAGATCCCAGCAGGCCTGGAGAGTTTCGGCCGACGGCACCTCAATGGCCACGTGCTTGCCGTGCTCCATGGCATACAGGGCCACGGGAGCGTGGTGAAGCCAGTCCGTGCAGATGTACACCAGGTCCACGGAAGGGTCTTCGCAGAGGGCCTTGTAAGACTCCTCTTCCCCGCTGTAGGCATTGGCCTGCAGGCCTTTGTCATTCAGGTATTTGAGGCTGGCACCGGCCCTTTCCGGCAGGAGGTCGCATACTGCCGCCACATGGCATCCGGGCACGAAGCTCAGGCGCTCCACGGCGTCCGAGCCGCGCATGCCCAGCCCCACGACGCCTATGCCCACATCGGCAATGGGCTCTGCCGCAAACTGAATCATATCCTGCTGCCCGGCCGGGCGCTCCGGCACCGGGGTTTCAATGATGCCGCCCGTCTTCCGGCCGCACGAGGCCATTATCAGAGCGCTGACGGCGCAAAGAAGTAAATATTTCGGATTCATAGTACGAAAGGGTTAGAGTCTGTTTTGAAATGATTCAATAAATTCTTTATGTTTCTTTTTGGTAAATTTTCCTCAAAAATTTTCACCCATAGGACCCCCCCCTATGGCCAAAAATTTTCAAGAAAAATTTCCACAAAAATAAACTATAAATAAAAATATCAATCATTTCAAAACAGACTCTTAGTCTTATCCCTCAAATTTAGCAATTACCATCCGAAATCACAAATAATATCATGTTGCCGTTTCCCGTCAGTTCTTGTTCCCCAGTGCGATAACGGCGTCTTCCATTAATTCCTTGCCGATGCTTCGCAGTGTAGAATAGATTTGCTCCAACCGATGAGCAGACGGTGTCTTGATTCCGCTGATATACTGGGCAAACAGGCTCTGGGAGATGCCCACGTCTGCCGCATTGACAAGGAAACCGCATTCTACGGCCTTGCAGCGGTCAACGCGGCAGCAGTATTTCGCGGATGCGAAGCAAGACGGGGTGTCTCTTTCCGGAGAAACAAAAAACCTTTCGGCCATGAAAAACAAAACCCGCGTGTTTGATAACTCAGGGACACACGGGACTACAATTGCAAATTGTACGACTGTTATTGGGAAATACCAAATCCGGCGGTCTCAGTAGCGGAGGCAAGGCAACAGGATGGCGCCGGACACGGTATTGCCCCCCGAGTGCCGCATGGCGTTTTTCCGGCCCTCAGGGCACAAAAACAGGTTCCACGGTGCTCGGGAGGGCCAAATTGAGGGGGTCGCGCACGATAAAGGCACTTTTGTGTACGAGAGGCATCAACAGTATTGGAGAATTGCGGGAAATCCCGTATCTTTGAACAGATTATGAAAAAAGTCTGTCACTATATTTCGGAATACATGGGGGTGCTGGTGCTGCTTTCGGCCATAGCGGCCCTGGCCTTTCCAAAGGTGTTCAGCCTGGTGAAGCCCACGATGATTAATCCGCTGCTGGGCGTTGTCGTGTTTGGGATGGGACTGACGCTGAAGGCCGAGGACTTCCGCATCGTGTTCCGCCGCCCCAAAGACGTTCTCATCGGCTGTCTGGCGCAGTTCACGGTGATGCCGCTGCTGGCCTGGGTGCTGGCGCGGCTCTTTGCACTGGACGAGGCGCTGACGGTGGGCATAGTGCTGGTGGGCTGCTGCCCGGGCGGTACGGCATCCAACGTCATCACCTATCTGGCCAAGGGAGACCTGGCGCTTTCTGTAGGAATGACCGGCGTTTCCACCCTGCTGGCTCCGGTGCTCACTCCCCTGCTGGTATTCCTTCTCGCAGGAGAAACGGTGGATGTAAACGTTGTGGGCATGCTTCTCAGCATCCTCTGGGTGGTCATCCTGCCCATCGCGGCAGGGCTTTTTGTGAAGCGTCTCTGGCCACGGGCAACATCGGCCGCCACTTCCTATCTTCCCGCCCTGTCAACCCTTGCCATCTGCGCCATCGTGCTCATAGTGATTGCTGCAAACGCCTCCAAACTCATGTCCAGCGGGCTTGTCGTCATCCTTGTGGTGATGCTCCATAACGTTGGCGGTCTGGCCGTCGGCTATTTCATCAGTTCCCTGTCAGGCATGTCGGATGCCAAACGCAAGGCCATCAGCATAGAGGTAGGGATGCAGAACTCCGGCCTTGCCTCTTCCCTGGCCACGCTCCATTTCGCCGCCTATCCCATGGCCACCATCCCCGGGGCCATCTTCAGCGTGTGGCACAACATAAGCGGCGCCATCGTCGCCCGCATATACACCAAAACAGACTCTAACAATTCACATCCGAAAACCCCAATATTTTCCCCGTCCGCCTGGAACCGGAAACGATACAAGATAGGAAAGGGCAAGGGGAAATTTCTACTTTGCGTAAAAAATTGCAGGATTTATCCCCGAACCTATTGCTTGTAGAATTTATTCATATTACTTTTGTAAGTTATATTTTAAATTCAACGATTGAACATGAAAAAATTATTTTGGATTCTCACTGTCTCATTGTTCGCCTTTACTGCGTGCAACACAGAAGGCCCGGACAGCGAGCCCGCGGGCATTGCCCTGATTATGAAGAACAACAGCCTGGACTATGAGTCAACTTTCCGCAGTGTCTGCGAGGAAAAAGGATTAAAAGCGTACTGCAGCAGTATGTCATCCAATACCACCTACACGGAACAAATCGCGGCCGTTCAGGAACTGAGAAAGCTGAAGAAGGATGCACTGAAAGGAATCATTTTCATTCCCTGCTACGGGCCGAATGGAGAAAACGCCGAGGCGGAGGTGGCCGATCTGGCCAAAGAGCGCGGCATTCCCGTAATCATCCTTGACACCCACGTCAAGACCACGGGTCCGCTGGCTTCCTGCCCCTTTATCGGCACAGATAACGCCGGTTCTGGCAAAGACCTGGCGGAAAAGATTATGTCCGGGAGTGTGGTCGCCTTCGCCAAAGCAAATACCCCGGGTGCCGAGCGTGGCGAAGCTTTCAAAACCATCAAGCCTGACACCAAACTTGTAATTGTATCTGAAGAACCGGCCACAAGCGAAGTTATCTCCGAATTGGACAATAATTTTGACAACTTCGTGTTCTTTAACGGAAGCACGCTTGCCAATGCTGATGTCTTCCCCGCCCTCAAGAAAGCAGGAAAGAGTGTCTATACCTTCGACATCTATGAGAAATTCCTGGATGAACTAAAGCAAGGTGACAACTAC
>CAJOLS010000084.1 GCA_905235535.1 uncultured Bacteroidales bacterium | reverse complement strand
AGCCCGTGTAGATAAACTCCTGTCGCAGATGACGCTGCAGGAAAAAATCGGCCAGATGAACCAGGTGTCCGCCGGCGGCGAAGTGGCACAGTATGCCGATGCCCTGCGCAAAGGACAGGTGGGTTCCATCCTGAACGAAGTGGACCCCGTTAAAATCAACGAGTTCCAGCGTCTTGCCGTGGAGGAATCCCGTCTGGGCATTCCGCTGATTGTGGGCCGCGATGTCATTCACGGCTTTCACACCATTTTCCCCATTCCGCTGGGGCTTGCGGCCACCTTCGACCCTGAGCTGGTGGAAGAGGGCGCCCGCGTGGCGGCCATCGAAGCCACTGCGCAGGGGGTGCGCTGGACCTTTTCGCCCATGCTGGACATAGCCCGCGACCCCCGCTGGGGCCGGATTGCGGAAGGCAGCGGTGAAGATACCTATCTGGACCGCGAAATGGGCAAAGCCATGGTCCAGGGCTATCAGGGACCGGTTTTGGACAGCACCTCCATGGCTGCCTGCGCCAAGCACTTCGTGGGCTACGGCGCCGCCGAGGGCGGAAGGGACTACAACAGCACCTTCCTCACCGAGCGCCAGCTGCGCAATTTCTACCTGCCCCCTTTCGAGGCCGCCATCAAGGCCGGAGCCATGACGGTCATGACCTCCTTCAATGACAACGACGGCGTCCCTTCTACGGCCAATGCCTTCATCCTGAAGGAGATTCTGCGTGACGAATGGGGCTTCGACGGTCTGGTGGTCACCGACTGGGATTCCATGGGCGAAATGATTCCCCACGGCTTTGGCACCGACCGCAAGGATGTGGCCGGGAAAGCCGCGAATGCCGGGGCGGACATGGACATGATGACCTTCGGCTTCCTCTCCCACCTGGAAGAGCTGGTACACAGCGGTGCCGTGAAAGAATCCACCATCGACGCGGCTGTGCGCAATATCCTGCGCGTGAAGATTCTTCTCGGCCTTTTTGAACACCCCTATGTGGACGCGGAGGCCGGAGAAGCCGTCCAGTACGCGCCCGGGCATCTGGCCGCCGCGCAGAAGACTGCGGAAGAATCGGCCATCCTTCTGAAGAACGACGGCATCCTGCCTTTGAAGGCGGGCAGCCGCATCCTGGTCACCGGCCCTATGGCCGATGCACCCTGGGACCAGCTGGGAACCTGGTGTTTTGACGGCCAGAAAGAGCACTCCGTTACGCCTTTGAAAGCCCTGCAGGAGCGTTTCCCGGGACAGGTAACCTATGTGCCCGGCCTGCGTTACAGCCGGGAGAAGAAAGATAATTTTGCCGATGTAGTGGCTGCCGCCCGCGGGGCCGATGTGGTCCTGGCCTTCCTGGGAGAGGAGGCTATCCTTTCCGGTGAGGCCCATTGCCTGGCAGACCTCAACCTGATTGGCTCCCAGAGCCAGCTTCTGGCCGCCTTGAAGGCTGCCGGCAAACCGGTTGTCGCCACCATCCTGGCAGGCAGGCCGCTCACCATCGAACGGGATCTGCCCAACTGCGACGCCGTCCTGTATTCCTTCCATCCCGGCACGATGGGCGGCCCGGCACTCGCCAGCCTTCTGAGCGGCGATGCCAATCCTTCCGGCAAAACGCCCATCACTTTCCTCCGCACGGTGGGCCAGGCGCCGTTGTATTACAACCACAACATGACCGGGCGTCCGTACAATAACGAAACGCTCCTTGACGAAATTGAACTGGAAGCCGGACAGACTTCCCTGGGCAATACCTCCTATTATCTGGACTATGGCCCCAATCCGCTATACCCCTTCGGTTACGGCCTCAGTTACACCCGCTTCGCCTACTCCGACATGGCCCTGGACAAAACCGCTTTCCTCTCCGACGATACCATTCGGGTGAGCTTTACGCTCACCAACACCGGCTCCTGCGAAGGCACCGAGGTGGCACAGCTGTATGTGCGCGACCTGGTGGGTTCCGTCACCCGTCCGGTGAAGGAACTCAAAGGCTTCCAGCGTGTGACGCTGCAGCCCGGTGAGAGCCGTTCCCTGTCCTTCGACCTGCCTGTGCAGGAGCTGGCTTTCTACGGCCTGGACATGGTGAAAAAAGTGGAGCCCGGCGACTTCCAGCTCTGGGTGGCCGGTGACAGCGCCTCCGGAGAACCCTTGACCTTCAAAGTAAAATAATCCTCTGATGAAAGCTTTCCCCACACTTCTGCTAACTTTGCTTTGCCTGGGCTGCAAGTCCCCGTCCGACCCTTCTCCCTCCATCCCCGATCCGGTGACACCGGGCGGGAACGGGGAGACCCGACTCACGGCTACGGCATATACCACAACAGTGGGCGGCAAGGAATTTTCGGAGAGCGAAATCACTTTGGGCAAGCCGGAGGACGTGAATTTCTACAAGGTGACGCTGGACGGAGAGAGCTACCAGACGGTGGACGGCTTCGGCTTTGCCATCACCCAGGCCAGCGGCTCCAACCTGCTGCTGATGCCACCCTCCGACAGGAAAGCCTTTTTGGAGGAGCTCTTCAGCCGTGAAAAGGGCCATGGCTCTTCGCTCATCCGGGTTTGCATCGGCGGGTCCGATTTTTCCCTGGACGAGTTCACCTGCTGCGACACGCCCGGCATCGAGCACTTCGCGATGCATCCGCTGGACGAGGAATACGTCTTTCCCATCCTGGATGAGATTTTGAAAATCAACCCGGGCGTGAAGATTATCGCTTCGCCCTGGAGCTGCCCCCGCTGGATGAAAGTGTCCGACAGCGGCGGTTCCTATGATGCCTGGACCGGCGGCCGCCTGAACCCGAAATACTATCAGGACTACGCCACCTACTTCGTGAAATGGATTCAGGAGATGGAGAAGCGGGGCTATCCCGTGATGGGCGTCACCCTGCAGAACGAGCCGCTGAACCGCGGGAATTCCATGTCGCTGTACATGTCCTGGGAGGAGCAGCGGGACTTTATCAAGACGGCCGTGGGGCCGGCGTTTGCCGCCGCCGGTCTCAAGACCAAGATTCTGGTCTTCGACCACAACTACAACTACGACGACATTGCCTCGGAGAAGGATTATCCGCTGAAGATTTATGCCGACGACGAGGCGTCGAAGTACATCGCCGGTTCCGCCTGGCACAACTACGGCGGCAATGTGGCCACGCTGGACCGGGTTCACAGCCAGTACCCCGACAAGGAGATTTACTTCACCGAGGCCTCCATCGGCACGTGGAACTACAATGACTTTGGCGTGCAGCTCCTTAACGACTTCCGTGACATTTTCCTGGGCACGCTGGGCCGCTTCGGCAAGGGCGTGACGTTGTGGAACCTGATGCTGGACGATGAGCACAAGCCCTATCGGCCCGGCGGCTGCGGCACTTGCTGGGGAGGCGTGACCATTTCTTCCAAAGACCACAGTATCAAGAGATTGACGCGGAATTCGCAGTACTACAATGTGGCGCATTGCTCCCGGGTATTGCAGCCCGGTGCGGTCCGGCTGGGCACGTCCGGCTACACGACGGCCGGGCTCACCTACCAGTGGTATCGCAATCCGGACGGGTCCTATGCCGCGCTGCTGCTGAACGAAGGCACCTCGCAGGTGCAGGTGAACCTGGTGAGCGGGAAGGCCTCCGTTGCCTGCAAAGTGCCCGCCAGAAGCATCCAGTCCGTCCTTTGGAAAGAGGAATAAAATGCGGAAATACATAGGAATACCGGTCCTGCTGCTGCTGTTGGCAGGTTGCGCCCGTAAGGAAGTGATTCCGGAAGAAGCGTCGAAGCCGGTATTGTCCTCCATCAGCGTTTTGGAGAAGGACCTGGTGCTGTTGCAGGGTGGTTCCTGCGAACTCAACTTCACGGTGAACAGTCCTTCCTACTCTTTCAACTACGATGTCACATCGTCGGAGTGCCAGGTGTTGCTGCGAAAACCGGGCGGCCTTCTTCCCACGGGTGTGCGGATTGCTTCCGTTGCCGCCGGACAGCTGCCGGGCACTTACACGGCGCTGCTTGCGGACACCGGTGGTGACACGGCCTACGACGAAAACGTTTCGCTGTGCATCCAGATTTCGCCGGTCGGCGGGGCGTATGTCAGCTCTGCCGCTTTTCATGTCAAGTCTGAACGGAAACAGCCGGAGACTTATACACAGACCGGTCTTCCCGTGGTCTATGTAGATACGGAAGCGCGCGCGCCCATCGTTTCCAAGGAGGAATATGTCGCGGCCTCGATGTACATCCTCGGAGAAGGGGGACAGGAAGATTTGCAGCCTGTCACCTGCTCGGTCCGGGGCCGGGGCAACACCACTTGGTCCTGGCCCAAGAAGCCCTATCTGGTTAAGCTGGACGAGAAAACATCCGTCTTGGACATGCCCAAGCACAAGCGCTGGATTCTGCTGGCCAATTTCATGGACCGCACGCTCATGCGCAACCTGGTGTCGATGAAGCTCTCGTCCATGACCTCCCTGGCCTGGACCCCGCGCTGCCGGCCCGTGGAGCTGGTGCTGAACGGCCGGCATGTGGGCAGTTACCTGCTCATCGAACAGGTTCGGGTGGATAAAAACCGCGTGAATATCACGGAAATGAAGGCGGAAGACAACAGCGGCGACGCTGTCACCGGCGGCTATCTGCTGGAGCTGGATTTCCACTACGACAACGAAGTCCAGTGGGTGGATGCACACGGCGGCAGCTTCCAGTGGGGACAGGAGTCCGGCATTCCTTTCGGTGTCAAATATCCCGACCCGGAAGACCTCACCTCCGCCCAGCTGGACTACATCAAAGGCTACATCGCCAAAGCCGCGTCCACCTTGTACGGCGAGCAGTTCACCGACCCTTCCGAAGGCTACGCCGCCTACTTGGATGTGGACTCGTTCATCGACTATTGGCTGGTGTATGAGCTGATGTGCAACCACGAACTGGGCAACCCCGGCAGCGTTCACATGCACAAAGACCGGGGCGGCAAGCTGGTGGCCGGTCCCTGCTGGGACTTTGACTGGGGCATCCTGTCCTTCTATACTTCGGCAGGAGAAACGCAGCTGGTAAACCGCAATGCCATCTGGTACGGGCGCCTGTTCCAGGATCCGGTGTTTGCCGAAAAGGTAAAAGCCCGTTTCAACGAGCTTCTTCCGCAGCTCCAGACCATTCCGGACTATATGGACCAGTGTGAGGCGCTGCTAACGGAGAGCGCCAAATTGAATTTCAAAATGTGGAACCCTGCCGAGGACCGCTCGATGAATGGAGGCCACATTATTAACGGTGACGAAAACCTGTCGTTCCACGATGCCGTGCAGCGCCTCAAGCACAATTACGAAAAGCACTTGCAGGTTATGCAGGAGAAGCTTTAATCTTCCCACTCCACCAGGCGGCTGCCGTCCGGCTGTACGGCAATGTGCACCTCTATGGTCTCTTCCGGCAGGAGCGTTTCCACGTTCTCCGGCCATTCCATGAGGCACAGGCACCCGGAGTCCAGATAGTCGTACAGGCCGATATCCAGCGCTTCGGCCGGGTTTTCTATCCGGTAGAAATCGAAGTGGTAGATGGGACGGCCCTCATAGCCGCGGTACTCGTTCACAATGGCGAAGGTGGGGGAGCTGATGGCGTCCTCTTCCACCCCCAGCGCCTTGCAGACTGCCGTGGCAAAGGTGGTTTTTCCGGCCCCCATGGGCGCATAAAACGCCACCAGGGTGTTTTCCCCAATCTCCTTCAGGAACGCCTGTGCGGCCCTTCCCAAATCCTCCAGGTCCCGGATGACAATCTCGTGTTTCATGCTGCAAAGATAGGAAAAAACTTTACAATTCGAGGATATTCCGTCTGTCCAGGAAGCGGTAGCTGGCGGCTTCGGCCAGGTGTTCGGGCCGGATGGCCGGGCTGTCGGAGAGGTCGGCGATGGTGCGGGCTATCTTGATAATACGGGTATAGGCCCGGGCGCTCAGCCCCAGTTTGTCAATGAGCCTCTCCAGCAGTTCCTTACACGCTTCGTCCAAGGGACAGAAGGCCTCCAGCTGCTTGGAAGACATCTCTGCATTGGTGAAAATGCCGCTGCCGGCGAAGCGTTTCTGCTGGATTTCCCTCGCCTTCAGCACCCGGCGGGCAATATCGGCCGATGCCTCCGCCTTCCCGCCCCGCACCAGGGCCGATGTCTCAACGGGATGAACCCAGATTTGGATGTCTATCCTGTCCATGATGGGCCCGGAGAGTTTGGAGAGGTAGCCCGCCCGCTGGCCCACCGTGCAAGTGCAACGGTCCCCTTCGCCGTAGTAGCCGCAGGGACAGGGGTTGGAGGCCGCCACCAGCATGAACGAGGCGGGATATTCAACCTTGGCCTTGAGCCGCGAAATGGTCACTTTGCGGTCTTCCATGGGTCCCCGCAGCGCCTCCAGCGTGCTTTTGGGCGCTTCACAGAATTCATCGGCAAAAAGCACTCCGTTGGTGGCCAGCGACACCTCCCCGGGAAGGATGTTCTCCCCGCTGCCGCCGCCCAGCATGGCCGCTTTGGAGGCCGATATGTGCGGCGCACGAAAGGGCCGGCTTCGCATAAGCCCCACTCCGCCGCTGCTGCGCCCGGCCACGGAATACACCTTGGAGGTGATGGCGCTCTCCTCCCTTGTCATGGGCGGCAGGATGCCCGCCATGGCCTTGGCAAGGGAACTTTTTCCAGAACCGGGGGCTCCTACCAGCAGGACATTGTGCCCTCCGCTGCAGGCAATTTCCACCCCGCGCTTGGCCCCGTCCTGGCCGACGATATCGGCAAAATCCATGTAGGACGGAGGATGCGGAGACTGCTCCCGGACGGCCCGTCCATAGGCCTCGCTGTTCCAGATGAGAAGGTCCGACACATCGTCTTCTCCTTCCAGCACGCGCAGGACATCGTCCAGTGTGCGTACGCCAAACAGCAGCCCATCCGTATAATCCACCGCCTCCATGGCCGATTTTTCGGGCAGGATGCAGCCTTTGAGTCCCATCTTCTGCGCCAGTTCCACCATGGGCAGGGCGCCGCTCACCGGCCGCACGCCCGCATCCAGGCCCAGTTCGCCCATAATCAGGTATTTCTCCAGCTCCGGCATCGGCCTTTGCCCCGACGCGGCAATGATGCCCAGGGCAATGGGGATGTCGTATCCGCTGCCCTGCTTGTGCATATCGGCCGGTGCCAGGTTAATCACTATCTTTTTCCCGGGCACGTGGAAGCCCCGGGCCTGCAAGGCCGTTACCGTTCGAAGGAGGCTTTCCTTGACGGCTGCATCGGCCAGGCCCACCAAATGGATGCCTATGCCCAGTTGTATTTCCACCTCAATGGTGACGGGCACCGCTTCAATGCCCACGCACTTGGCGGCGTGTATATTGACCAGCATACTTAGAGTCTGTTTTGAAATGATTCAATAAATTCTTTATGTTTCTTTTTGGTAAATTTTCCTCAAAAATTTTCACCCATAGGAACCCCTATGGCCAAA
>CAJOLS010000083.1 GCA_905235535.1 uncultured Bacteroidales bacterium | reverse complement strand
AGGTCCCATTCCTCTTCCCACCAACAAGAAGATCTTCACTGTGAACCGCTCCACCTTCGTGAACAAGAAGAGCCGCGAGCAGTTCGAGCTGGACTCCTACGTTCGTCTGATCGACATCGACGAGTCCAACGCCAAGACCGTAGACGCCCTCATGAAGCTCGAGCTTCCCTCCGGCGTCGAGGTTGAGATCAAAGTGTGAGGTTGATTCCTCACACTTATTGGCCCCATAGCTCAGCGGTTAGAGCAGCGGACTCATAATCCGTGGGTCGCAGGTTCAAATCCTGCTGGGGCCACGAATCAAGCCGGCAAAAAGCCGGCTTTTTTCGTGCCCCCAGGGATTTGAACCCACTCCGTTCACGTTACCCCCTCCCGAAACCCCTCCCCTCGGAAGAAGGGATTTTTTTGTGAAAATGAGTTAAAAATGTTATATTGCAGGCTATCAAAACAACAGAGAACCATGGCCAGTAAATTTTTAGAAAAACTCAGCGACATCACACACCTTCACAAGCGTGCCGCCTTCTCGGATTTGCCGGAGCGTATAGCGGCAAAGGAATCTTTTTTTCAGGGTATTGCCAGGGAGCGGTATTCCTGCCGTGCTTTTGAGGATACGCCTCTGACGGATATGCAGGTCAACCACATCCTCGAGGTGGCCAGACTGGCCCCCAGTGCGGCCAACAAGCAACCCACGCATGTGTGGGTGGTCAAAAGTCCCGAAGGCCTTGAAAAGCTGAAAGGCGCCACGGACTATACCTACGGCGCTCCGGTGGTGTTCATGGTAGGCGCCAAGGCCGATGCCGCATGGGTGCGTAAGTACGACGGCAAGAACGGCGCCGAGACGGACGCCGCCATAGTAGGCACCCATATCATGCTGGAAGCTTCGGCCCTGGGGCTTGGAAACGTGTGGGTGGGCTCTTTCGACCCCGCCAGAATCAAGGCCGATTTCCCGGAAACCGAAGGGTATGAGATAGTATGCCTCTTCCCGGTGGGCTATCCGGCTGCCCAGCCCGGCCCCAACCACGGCCAGCGCAAGTCCGTGGAGGAATTCGTTACTGTAATTTAGTTTTATGTCTGTTCAAATTCTGACGGCCCTTTTGTCCGTCCTGTTGCTGCAGGTCTCTCCCTCCGTGGCTTGGAAGGCTGTGGTCAATCATACCGAAGGCAACAACTACCAGCTGGTTGTCACGGGCCAGATTGCCCAAGACTACTATGTACACCCCATGTCAGACCCTTATGTGGGAACGGAGTTGCAGGTGGAAGGGGCCGATGGCATTGTCCTTTCGGGAGAAGCCAGGGAAGAATTCACCCCTTCGGACTACAAAGGGGAGACCGTGGTCACAGGGCTCTATGTCCTTAGCCAGGACTTGGAGCTGACGGGCTCCGGAAAGGTGACGGTGAACGGAACCATAACCTGGAGTGCATGCAGCGGAGATTTCTGCGGCATGCCGGAGGACTATGAGTTCTCCGTGTCGGTGGAGATTCCGGGTGGGGCCCGGAACGAGGGTGCGGTCCGGGACGGTGACGGCACCAAGTCGGGCAAGAATGCCGGGGTGCTGTGGGGCCTTATCCTGGAGGCCATCCTCTGGGGCTTCCTCATGCTCCTCACCCCTTGCGTCTTCCCCATGGTGCCCATGACGGTGTCCTTCTTCCTCAAACAGAGCGACACCCCGGCCAAAGGCCGTTTCAATGCCTTCATGTACGGCCTTTTCATCGTGCTGCTCTATACGGTGCCCATCTGCCTTATCATCGGCCTGACCTGGGCCGCCGGAGGATCGGCCGTAACGGCAGACATCTTCAACTGGCTTTCTACGCACTGGCTGCCCAATATCCTTTTCTTCGTGATTTTCATGGTGTTTGCGGCATCCTTCTTCGGCGCATTTGAAATTACCCTGCCCGCCAGCTGGACCACCAAGGCCGATGCCAAAAGCAGCAAGGGAGGCCTGCTGGGCGTGTTTTTCCTGGCCCTTACGCTGGTGCTGGTCAGTTTCAGCTGCACCGGCCCCATCGTGGGAACCGTGCTCATCAAGAGCACCCAGGGAGAGTTCTGGACACCCATGGTTACCATGCTGGCCTTCAGCATTGCCTTTGCCCTGCCTTTTTCCCTTCTGGCTTTCTTCCCGTCCATCCTGCAGAAACTGCCCAAGAGCGGCGGCTGGCTCAACAGCGTGAAAGTGGTGCTGGGCTTCATTGAAATTGCCCTGGGCCTCAAGTTCCTGAGCACGGCAGACCAGACCTATCACTGGCACATCCTGGACCGCGAGGTGTATCTGGCCATCTGGATTGTGTGCTTCACCCTCCTGGGCCTGTACCTTCTGGGCAAGATCCGCTTCAAGCACGACACTCCGCTGGAGTATGTCTCCGTGGGCCGGCTGGTCCTGGTCATTATAGACTTCGCCTTTGTCGTTTACCTCATCCCCGGTATGTGGGGCGCCCCCCTGAGGGCCCTCAGCGGCTACATGCCGCCCCTGCAGACGCAGGACTTTGTGCTGGGATCCCCGATCGGGTCTGGGATGACGGGGAACGGGACGCACGTCATTGCCGGCGACGACCGGCCATCTCTCCCGCTCTACGGCTCCGAGGTGAGCCTGCCGCACGGCCTCACCGGCTACAGCAGCCTGGAAGACGGCATCGCCTCTGCCAAAGAGCAGGGCAAGAAGGTCTTCGTGGACATCACCGGCCACGGCTGCGTGAACTGCCGGGAGATGGAAGCCCGCGTCTGGAGCGACCCCAAGGTGCTCCAGCGTCTCCGGAACGACTACGTGATAGTATCCCTGTATGTAGATGACAAGACCAGACTGCCGGAAGAAAAGTGGGTGACCACCGCCTCCGGCAAGGTGCTCAAGGACGTGGGAAGGGTGAATTCCAACCTGGTCCTGGAGCGCTTCGGGGTCAATTCCCAGCCCAATTACTTCCTTTTGGACGGAGAAGGCCAAATCCTGGCCGGCCCCCGGGGCTATAGCCTGGATGTGGATGCTTTTGTAAAATTCCTGGATCAATGACAAAAGAGGAGATAATTGCCCTAATCCACCGGGAAGTGAAACCCGCCCTGGGTTGTACGGAACCCATAGCCGTGGCCCTGGCCGTTGCCAAAGCCACAGAGATTATCAAAGAAAATTGTACCTGCTGCGGGAATTGGCGCCTGAAGGCCAATTTCCGCCTGGACATTTCCGTGAGCGGCAACATCCTCAAAAACGGTATGGGAGTGGGCATCCCCGGCACCGGCATGGTGGGCCTTCCCGTTGCGGCGGCCCTGGGCGCCGTATGCGGAGACTCCTCCCGCGGGCTGGAGGTCTTGTCGGCCCTTAATGAAGAGGCCGTGGCCCGCGCCAAAACGCTGGTGGCAGAGAAAAAGGTGAAAGTGAGCGTGGCCGATACAGACCGTCTCCTGTACGTGAAAGCTACGGTGGCGGTGGAAGGCGGCGGCGTGGCCAGCGCAGAGGTGGACCCTCACGCCTACGCCGTCATCGAGGACGACCACGACCGCATTGTGGAAACCAGCTATGCCGATAAAATCCTGATGAGCTCGGAATCCGGCGCCGCCGCCAAGGAGCGTTCTTCACAGAAGTACGACCTTACCGTGAAGGGCATTGTGGATTTTGCCCAATCGGCCCCCTACGAAGACATTGCCTTTATCCTGGAAGACCGCAAATACAACTACGCCCTGGCCCTGGAAGGCCTCAAAGGGGAGTATGGCCTGCAGGTGGGAAAAACCATCCGGGAAAACCGGAAAGAAGTGTTCGGGGACGATTTCATGAGCTATGCCATGGGCCTTACGGCCGCCGCGTCCGATGCCCGCATGGCCGGCAGCACCCTGCCCGCCATGAGTAACAGCGGCAGCGGCAACCAGGGCATTACGGTAAGTTTGCCGGTAATTGCCTACGCCCTCAAATACAAAGTGGATGACGAAACCCTTGCCCGGGCCCTTGTCCTGAGCAATCTGGTGGCCATCCACATCAAGCATTACCTGGGCAAGTTAAGCGCCCTGTGCGGCTGCGTGGTGGCTTCCACCGGCTCTGCCTGCGGCATTGTGTACCTGCAGGGCGGAGGTTATGAACAGATTTGCGCCGCCATCAAGAACATGGCCGGAAACATTACCGGAATGGTGTGTGACGGGGCCAAGGTGGGCTGCGCCATGAAGGTGGCTTCGGGCGTTTCCTGTGCCGTGCAATCGGCCGTGCTGGCCCTTCGCGGCACGTGCATCCCTTCCACGGACGGCATCATTGAAGACGACGTGGAGAAAACCATCCGGAACATTGGCGCCATAGGGTCGGCCGGTATGAAAACTACCGACCGGATGATTCTGGACATTATGCTTTGCAAATAGGTTCCCCTATTTGATATACGTTTCCAGAAAACCGTAAATCTGGTCCAGGTAGGTGTAGCTGCCGGTGCCGGGAGAGGCTTTGAGCATGAAGCAGTGCGGCCTCAGGGCCAGCGTGTGCAGTTCGGCCGAAAGGCCCATGGCCCGCAGCTTTTCCCATACTTTCACGGAGTTCATGGCGGCCCAGCCGTCGGCGTCTCCGTGGATGAGAAACATGGGGGCGGTGTCCAGGTCAAAACTGAATTCCGGGGCCAGCACGGCGGAATCTTCGTTGCCTCCGCCCGTGTTGGGGGCCTCCAGACCGTCTGTGAGCGCGTAAGCAGGATAAATGCCCACGCCCCACTGCACCTTGCAGGAAACCTTCCTGTCCAGCTCGTCAACGGGCCAGTAGGAACGGTGGCGGGAAGAGGTGACGCCCATGAGGGTAAGGTGGCCGCCGGCCGACGAACCCATGATGCCAATGCGGTCCGGATCCAACCCATAACCGGCCGCTTTGCTGCGGACTATGCGAACGGTGCGCTGGACATCCTGCCAGGCGGAGGTGTGCTTGGCCAGGCCCTTGGGACGGGGAGTGCGGTAACGCAGGGTAACCACCGTAACGCCCTTTTCGTTCAGATACCGCCGGATGGGCGCCACTTCGAAGCCGTCCGGGTCGTTTCCCGTATAGGAACCGCCGGAATAGATAATCTGGATGGCCTTGGTCTTGCACTCCTTGGGGAAATGCCATTCAATATACGGGATGCCCTGGGCTTCCTGCGTGTTGGGCATCTTGCCTTCGGGCCAAATATTTTCCTTGATATAGTTGCTGCGGTCGTCATCCTGGGCATAGCGGTCCTGGATGTCCACACCAGGCTCTACAGGGCCCAGGAAGCCCATCTGGGTCATGAATTCCACTCCACGCTCGAAGCCGAAGGCGCCGTGCCCCTTGTCCGGGTACAGGTGCAGCTCGGCCGGAATGTCCATCCGGCGAAGCTGGCGATACACCAGCGTGGAGGCCGTGGGCGGATAGGGGTCCCTTTCCCCATGATGCAGGCTCATGGGGCAGGTTTTTTCGTCAAACTGGAAGACGGAGCTCAGCGTTACGTCCGGTCCGTAACCTTCGCGGGTGGCCGTACCGCCCATTTCTCCGTCCGTGGTGACATAGGCCGGGGCGTTCACGATGGCCCAGTTGATGTGGCAGGGGGTCTCGTCCACCTTGTCGATGGGAGCGTAGGCCGGGGTTTGCGAACTGGTGGCCAGCAGCAGGGCCAGGTGAGAACCGGCCGACATGGAGATGACGCCAATCTTCTCCGGGTCAAAGCCACGCCTGGCAGCTTCCCGGCGCACCATGCGAACGGCCCGCTGGCCGTCCTCCCAGGCGGTCTGGTAGATGGGAAGTCCCTCCGGCCGGGGGGTGCGGTACACAAAGTTGACGCACTGGATGCCCAGTTTGGTGAGCTCCTTGTGCCACATGTCTATGAGCCCCACGTCGCAGCAGTTCTGGTAGGCGCCGCCGGAGATGAGGATCATGCAGGCTCCATTAGGGTTGGAAGGCTTTTCAAACCACTCCAGATAGGGAATCCGGTGCTTGTCGGGCTTGAAGCCTTCCGCCTCGGACTCGTTGGTCATGGCGGCTATCTGGTGATTCTGGAAATCCGGCATTTTGCCTTTGGGCCAGACGGAGACGCGCTCCTGGGCACCCAGACAAAGGCTCGCCAGAAGCAAGGAAAGAAGGAGAGAGAACCGTTTCATATTTTACTGTTTTATGTTCAGGATTCGGGGATTGAATATCAGGGTGAGCCAGGCCCAGCTAAGACCGGAATCTCCTTTTTGGCGCTTGAGACGGATCATGGTATCCGTTCCTTTCATATAGGAAAAACCGGCTTCCAGGCTAATGTCTTTGGTGAAATGATAGGAGGCCGACAAATCTACGCAGTGCCCCAGCGTTTTATTCATGCGGTTGATGTTGGTGGTGATGGCCATGTAATGGTAGGTGGCTCCGAGCGACAGTTTCTCCCGAAAGGTGAAGGACGCCCCTCCATAGGCGTTCTGCAAACCGGGGGAGAAACCGTGGTAATACGTACTCACATAGAAGAAGTCCATCATCCCGTAGAACTTGTGCGTGGAGCCGTAGAGGCAGGAGAAGCCCCGGATCTTGTCCCGGTACACAAGACCCATGTCCTGTCCGTCGGTAACGGCGAAATACGGGTCTCCGCTAAGGTAGTCGTACCCCGCCGTAAGGGAAAGGCCCTTGGAAGGATGGACCACGGCCTTGGCGGCGGCCATCCAGGCGTCAATGGGTACCAGTTGGAAATTTTTACCCAGCTGGTGATAGTAGGAGGCCGACAGATTCCCCCACTCGCGCTGCAAGGTGAGATGGGTGCCTATCAGTTGCTGATAGGATGTGAGCCTTACGGCCGTCAAGCTTTCATCGGCCTGGACGCCCATGTTCATGAACAGCAGCGAAGCTCCCAGGCCCGTATGGGGCTCGTCGTAATGATACCAGACGGTTTGCATGGTCTTGTAGGGCTGGGAGCCGTCCACATATGCGGTTCCTCCTTCCGTGTTCTCCGGGTTCTGGTTGTAGGCGAACAGGAAGTGGGCCTTGTGGCCGTGGCCCTCATAGCCCAACTTGAGAACGTCGTGGGAGACGGCCGCCATGGCCCAGTCGTTGGGGCCGATGATGCGCTGGTCGTCGTAGGAGAGGGCCTGCCGGCCCAGTTGTACAAACAGGCCTGCCGGCAGCGTGTATCTGGCCCAGGCTTCATACATGTGGAAACTGCCAAAGCCTCTCTGGCCCCAGATACCGGTGTATTGGGGAGCAACCTTTATCTCAAGGCCCTTCCTTTGGAAATCCAGGTTGAGACGGGCACGGCCCACGATAAAGTTGGAGTGGTCCTGAACGTCCGGGTCCTGGTTGTCCGGGCTGGTGACGCCGCCGTTGCGGATTTCTCCCTGGGTGAGCATCTGCAGATGGGCCGTCAGTTCTTGTGCAAAAAGGGAAGGGGCCCGCACCAGCAGGGCGGCCAGTGCAAACACTCTGATGAAAGGGGTTCTCATAGTCATCATTTTACGCAAATATATAAAAATTGTTGCAGAAATATTGAAATAATAAAGGTATCTTTGCAAAATACGTGTGTCACGAGAAGAAATCTTGTCAAGATGGCCACTTGGCGGGAGGACTTCGGAACTTTGAAAGAGATGGTGGTAGGTCCACCGCATACGGCGTACAG
>CAJOLS010000082.1 GCA_905235535.1 uncultured Bacteroidales bacterium | reverse complement strand
GTTTTGAAATGATTGATATTTTTATTTATAGTTTATTTTTGTGGAAATTTTTGAGGAAAATTTACCAAAAAGAAACATAAAGAATTTATTGAATCATTTTAAAACAGACTTTTATTGATGGGTTCGAAATCAATCATTTCAAAACAGACTCTTAATCCGGAAGGTCTGCCTGGGAGAGGAAACCGGCGCGGAGCGTACGGGTGGAACCGTTGTCAAACAGAACCTCAAAGCTGGTAAAGTCCTTGTTGGCCGATACAATCCGTCCTTCCCCGAAGACCGGATGCCGGACGGTATCCCCAACCTTGAAGGGGCTGTGATATTCGGCCCTGTCTGCTTCAAAATAATCTTCCTGGTCCAGCACGTGGCTCAGGTTCTGCGTCCCTTTCCACAGATCCGGAGGAATAACTCCCTCAGTGACAACGAGCTCCCGCTTGATTTCGGCCAGGAAGCGGGAAGGGTACTTGTTGGTCTTGGCAGAGATATTGTACCCCTCGGATTCTGTGAGGAAAAGTGCCTTTTCGGCACGGGTAACCGCCACATACATGAGCCTTCGCTCCTCCTCCTCGCCGTTTTTCTTCCCTTCCCGTATGGTTCGCATGTTGGGGAAGATGCCTTCGCTGAGGCCGATAATGAACACATAGGGGAATTCCAGGCCCTTCGCCTGGTGGATGGTCATGAGCTTGAGGGTGGGGGTGTCCCGCCTATGGTCGTCGTTGGAGTAAAGGGCAACATCCTGCAGATAATCTGCCAGGGTGCTCTCCTCGGGCGTGCGGACGCTCTCATAGAAACGGATGGAACCCAGCAGCTCGTCCAGGTTCTCCAGACGGGCTTCGTCCTGGTCTTCCCGGACCATCCGCTTGTAGCCGGATTCCTCCAGGATGCGGTTCAGAAGGTCGCTTACGCGGTTTTCCCGGGCATACTGCTTGGCATCTTCAATGAGTTCGATAAAGGCCGATGCCTTGTCCGGGAAATAAATTTGCAGGGCGCTGTATAGGGAGATGCCCTCCCGTTCGGCCATATCCCGTACGCTGTCCAGAAACTTCTTTCCCAGCTTCCGGGAGGGGACATTGATGATGCGTCCGAAGGAGAGGTCGTCATCCTGGTTGGAAACCAGGCGAAGATAACTGAGGGCATCCTTGATTTCCTTCCTTTCAAAAAAGCGCGTTCCACCCCAGATGGTGTATTCCAGGTGGGCATTCAGCAGTTCCTGCTCAATGGCCCTGGACTGGTGGGTGCTCCGGTACAGGATGGCAATGTCGTTGATGCAGGCCCCGTTTCCAAGGAGCATCCTTATCTGCGAGACTATCCACTCCATCTCTTCTTTTTCGCTGCGCCCGTGGAAATGAATGACGGCCTTCCCTTCGGCCTTTCTGGTGAAAAGGTCTTTCGGAATGCGGTTCTGGTTATTGGAAATGACGCAGTTGGCTACATCCAGGATGCGCGGCGTGGAGCGGTAGTTTTCGTCCAGGATGATAGTCCTTTCGGCCGCAAAGTTCACAAACAAGTCCGGCCTGGCTCCGCGCCACTCGTAGATGGCCTGGTCCGGGTCTCCCACCACAAACAGGTTCCGGTGTTTGGCGCTGAGCCTTTCCACCAGGTCCCAGTCGTCCAGGTTACAGTCCTGGGCTTCATCTACCATAATATAGTTGAGCATGCCCTGCCAGTGGTCCGAAGCCTCGGGAAAGTGGTCCAGGATGTATTTGGTCACATTCATGAGGTCATCAAAATCCAGCGCGTAGCTTTTCATCTGGCGGGCCACATAGCCGCACAGGCGGGAGCTTCTCCGCATCTCGTCGGTGACCTTGCAGCCGGGGAGCATATAAGTCTGGATATATCCGTTCAGGGCTTTGTCTGTGGCGACGCCTTCCAGGAATTGCTTTACGGTTTTCTCCGTCCGCTTCAGGCCCATTTCGTCCATGGCCTGCTTGGCAATGGCCTTGGCATCTTCCTCGTCCAGAACGGTGAAGGTTTTTGGGAAGCCCAGCCTGTAGATTTCCTGCCTCAGGAACTTTACGCAGAAGCCGTGCAGGGTGCATACAAAGTCGTTGTAGTCTCCGCTTTGTACCATCTCGGAAATACGGTTTCGCATTTCTGCGGCGGCTTTGTTGGTGAAGGTGAGGCAGAGGATGTTGGCAGGGTCTATGCCCAGTACGTTGACAATATAGGCATAGCGGTGGGTGAGGGCCTTGGTCTTGCCCGTACCCGCGCCTGCAACCACTCGTATGCGGCCCTCGGTGGCCTCTACAGCCTCCCGCTGGCGGGAATTCAGTCCTTGGAAGATGTCTTTCATACTTCACAAAGATAGTGATTTTATCTGGAGCCCAGGTAGAGGAAGACCATACTTAGCAACAAAAGCGCCAGGTCAAAGGCTTTGGACTTGATATTCTGCTCTTTGAGGAGGAATGCGCCGATGAGGAAACTGACCACGGCACTGCCGCGTCTAATCATGGAAATGACGGCGACAAGGGCGCCGGGCTGGGAAAGCGCCTGGAAATAGAGGAAATCGGCAGATACCAGGAAGATGCTGATAAGGGGGATGGACCAGCGCCATTCAAAGGGCGTGGAATGGCTGCGGCCCGGCAGCCACATAAACAGCAGCAGCGGAAGCATCATAAGGCTCTGGTAGAACATGAACCAGCTCAGAACCTGCAGGCGGTCCAGTCCCAGGCCGCTGTCCGGAGACATCAGGTATTTGTCGTACAAGCCGCTCACAGCCCCCATCAGAACGGCAAAGACCAGGCAGAAGACCCATTTGTTACGGTGAAAGACTATCCCTTCCTTCTTGCCGGAAATGCGCATGAGGAAATAGGCCAGGATGGCCAGCCCTACACCTATGCTTTGCAGCAGGTTAAGCCGCTCTCCAAATAGCAATACTGCGCCCAGAAGGACCAAGACAGGGCGGGTGGCGTTCACCGGCCCCACCAGGGTGAGGGGCAGGTGCTTCATGGCATAATAGCCCGCCAGCCAGGAAGAGAGCACGATGGCGCTTTTCAGCACAATCCATCTCTGCACCTCCCAGGAGCCGAATCCGGTCCGGACAAGGAGGGGAGTGAGCAGGCAGGTTGCTATGAGTGTATTAAGGAAGAGGACGGGGATGACGGCGTTGTCCTTCAGGGAAATCTTCTTGAAGGAATCGTAGCAGCCCAGCAAAACCGCTGATGCAAAGGACAATAGCCACCACATAGTAAAATCGGTCCGCAAAGTTACTCAAAAAGCCGAAATAATTTGTATATTTGTTGGATACAAAACAGAGGTAGAATGAAGGTAGTAGCCGATACCAATATTCCTTTTCTAAAGGGCGTCCTGGAACCCTATGCAGAGGTAGTTTACATAGATGGCCGCTCTATAGGCCGTCAGGATTTGATGGATGCCGATGCCCTTATCATCCGCACGCGAACCAAGTGCAACGGGGAAACCCTGTCGGGAACCCGTGTACAGATGATTTCCAGCGCCACCATCGGCATGGACCATATTGACATTCCCTGGTGCAAGGCCCACGGAATTGAAGTGCAGAATGCCGAAGGCTGCAACGCCGGGGGAGTGGCCGATTATGTCTTCTCCGCCCTGTATGGAGTTGCTTCCCGCCGGGCCATTAAGCTGGATGAGGCCGTCATAGGCATCATAGGCGTGGGGAATGTGGGGAAACGGGTGGAATACATGGCCCGCACGCTGGGCTTCCAGGTGCTCCTGAACGACCCTCCGAGGGCCGCCCGGGAAGGGGAGGAAGGCTTCGTGAGCCTGGAAGTACTGCTGGAGAAATCCACGGTGGTAACCATGCACGTTCCTTTGGACGAAACCACCAGGAACATGGCCGATGAGCCCTTTTTCGAAAAGATGCGTCCGGGTGCCATCTTTATCAACGCTTCCCGGGGAGAGGTGGTGGACGAATCGGCCCTCATCCACGCCCGTCCCAAACTGGGAGCCCTGGTACTGGACACCTGGTGCAACGAACCAGATGTAAATCCCAATCTCATAGAGATTTGCGACATTGCTACGCCACATATCGCCGGCTATTCCTATCAGGGCAAGCAGAACGGCACGGCCATGGCTGTGCAGGCGGTGGCGCGCCACTTTGACATTGACCCGCTGAAGGATTTCCGCCCGGCGCTGGAAGACGAGAACCTGGCTGCCACTACGCTGGATCTATGGGGCCGCTCGCAGGGAGAGATTGCCGCCGTGTTGCAGTACAATTACCCCATCTTCACGGACGATTTCCTGTTCCGCAGCAGCCCTGAGAGCTTTGAAAAGCTCCGGAGCGAGTACAACTACCGAAGAGAATATTCATTAGATAACCACTATAACACTATGTTCAGCCAATCCGACCAACAGCAAATCCTGGACAGGGGCGCCAGCCTGAGCCAGGTAAAAGAGCAGATAGAGCACTTCAAGAGTGGCTTCCCCTGGATGAAGATTGTGGGGCCCGCCACCCCGGAAAGGGGCATCCAAGTACTGGATGCGAAGGCCGTCAAAGCCGCCGTGGAGTCTTACCGGAAGGCCGATGTCCACGGCAAGAGCAAATTTGTCCCCGCCTCCGGAGCCGCCTCCCGCATGTTCAAGGACATGTTCCAGGGCCTGGCAGATTTGGAAACCGGCAAGGACCTTCCGGCCGATGCCCCCGGCGCCAAGCTCTCTGCCCGTATCAGGGACTTCGCCTTTTACACCCCGGAGATCTTTGGTTCTCCCGAGGACAGCCGGGAATATCGGCTGGGAACCCTGAAAAAACTCCTGAAAGAGGAGGGCCTGGCCTACGGCAGCAAGCCCAAGGGCGTCCTGGCTTTCCACCGCTATCCTGAAGAGGTGCGCACCGCCATTGCAGAGCATCTGGTAGAAGCCCAGGAATACATGCGCAATGCCGACGACACCTGCAACCTCACCATTACCATCAGCCCGGAGCATCAGAGTCTCTTCGAAATGGCCATCGGCGCCATCAAGGAGGCCTATGAGAAAAAGTACGGAGTCAAGTACAACATTACTTTCACTTTCCAGGACAAGGCCACGGATACCATTGCCGTAACGCCGGACAACAAGCCTTTCCGAAAGGAAGACGGAACGCTGCTGTTCCGCCCCGCCGGCCACGGAGCCCTCATCTACAACCTCAACAAGGTGACGGACGAACTGGTGAGCATTAAGAACATAGACAATGTCTCCCACGAAAAGCTGCTGCCGGTTACGGCCGAATACAAGCAGGTGCTCATGGGATGCGCCCTGCAGCTCAGGGACAAGATTTTTGAATACCTCCGCCAGCTGGACGAGAATCCTTCCGTGCAGCTGTGCAACGAGATAGAGAACTTCCTGGACAAGGTACTGTGCATCCAGCTTCCGCTGGCCCATAGCGAGACCGAGCGTGTACAGATGCTGAGGGCCAAACTGAACCGTCCCATCCGCGTCTGCGGCATGGTCAAGAACGAGGGAGAGCCCGGCGGCGGCCCTTACGTGATTGCCGGAAAAGACGGCTGCACCAGCCTCCAGATTCTGGAAAGCGTGCAAATCAACAGGGAAGACGCCGGTGCCATGGACGCCATGTCCCGCGCCACGCACTTCAACCCTGTAGATCTGGTGTGCTGCCTGAACGACTACAAGGGCAAGCACTTCGACCTCCTGCGTTTTGTGGATTCCGATGCCGGCTTCATGAGCTCCAAGAGCTACGAAGGCCGGGAACTCAAGGCCCTGGAACTCCCCGGCCTGTGGAACGGCGCCATGAGCGACTGGAACACCCTCTTCGTGGAAGTCCCCATCGAAACCTTCAACCCCGTAAAAGTGGTGCTGGACCTCCTCCGTCCCGCACATCAAAGTTGATTCTACCCTACTTCCTGCTCAGAAAGATATCTAAGGAGTCCCTGAGCGACCTGCATGATCAAATCGAGGAAATCCTCAAAGAAAATTAATCACAACTATTAAACTAAAATTCTTACATCATGAAAAACAAGATGTTCATTCTGGTAGCTATGATTGCTGCCATGGTCGGATGCTCTAAGGAGTATTACGTGCTCGACAACGAAGTCATTGATCAGACTCAGCCTGAGGTAACTCCTGAAGTGATCACTGAATCTGACTCCACGATCATCAAATTCAATCTCGCAGGGAATTTCACTCCCAGTCCACTCACTAAGGCATCAGGAGTATCCAAGAACGACCTGTATGCTCTTCAGGTATATACTGAGGTCGGTGATGGCTATGGAGTAGAACTCAAGTACTATGCAATGGGAGTATATGATGATCTAGCTCTCGCAGTAGTAAAGCTCCCGAAGAATCAAACATTCTCCTTCGTACTTGCATACATCCCTTCAGGAAAGAACGTTCTTAAGAGGAATGGATCCGGTTATGGCAATCCTTGTAGCGGCTACTTCTCTGGAGGAATTCCAGTAAACTCTATCATATATACCACAGAGGAGGACTTAGCTGTTGGCCATGGAACTAGCCAGAAAGTAGGATCTACCTCTCAGTACGCCATAGACAATTGGTGGAATGATATTGAGAGGTACCAAGGAATCGTAGAAGGATTTGATCCAAATCAGAGTACAACTGTCAGCATCGAGCTCAAGTCCATGATGATCGGATTTAATATCACGATTGAGGATTTTGAGTCCGGAGTGATCACACTAAAAGGGAATGGACCTTACGAGTACTCCGTATCATCCAACTCAAGTGGAACTAGTAATCTGAGTGTAGTCATCGAAGCTCCATTTATGATATTTCCATACAGTAGCTGGTATGCTACTGAGGTGAAACTCATGTATACGGATCAAAGTGGTGATAGCATGTCCCTGATGAATACAACTCTTAACTACGAGTTCAACACTATGTACAATCTTACCTTCTCACTATCCGACGCAATAGCAAATGGTGGAATAACTGCCACTGTTATTAATGAGGATATGAAGAGTGTAGATCTCATATAATGTCAGTGAGGGATTGGATTCCCTCATTGGCTCAATCACAAACTTGGCGATTCAATCGCGTCCTAAGAGTCCCTCCCCTGAGGGGAGGGGTTTCGGGAGGGGGTAACGTGTACATTTTATTTTCATGAAATGAATCAAGCAGTAGCTGGAACTTTAGAAAGCGGTGATATCATGGTCACCATCGGCCCCGGAGAAGGACTGCAGGTAGATTTGCAGAGCTCTGTGGCTGCGCAGTTCGGCCGGCAAATCAAGGCCGTCATTACCGAGACCCTGGAAGGGCTGGGCATCAAAGACGCCCACGTGGAAGCAGTGGACAAGGGAGCACTCGATTGTACCATCCGGGCGCGGGTAACCGCCGCTGCCGTCCGGGCAACTGGAAAGGACGTATGGAAAGACTAAGGAGAACCATGATGTTCGTTCCCGGCAACAATCCGGGAATGATGGCCGACGCCCATATCTACGGGCCGGACAGCATAATGCTGGACCTGGAAGATTCCGTGACCATGGCCGAAAAAGACGCTGCCCGCCTTCTGGTGCACAACGCCCTCAAGACCATAGACTACGGCAATACCGAAATGGTGGTGCGCATCAACCCCCTCAACACCCCTTATGGCAAAAAGGACGTGGAAGCCGTGGTAAAAGCCGGCGTGCACGTAATCCGCATGCCCAAGACGGAAACGGCCGATGAGGTTAAG
>CAJOLS010000081.1 GCA_905235535.1 uncultured Bacteroidales bacterium | reverse complement strand
CCGCGAAGACGACGAACTGCTGGAAGCCATTCTCACCAATGGCCGCTGCAATGTCATGATTGCCGCCAACGGAGGCCGCTGCGTCCGCTTCGACGAAAGCGAGGTCCGTCCGATGGGCCGTACCTCCACCGGTGTGCGTGGCATCAATCTTGATGAAGGAGACTTTGTGATCGGTGTCGTCTGCCAGGACCCCCAGGCCGACGACGTGGCGAAGCACCAGGTGCTGGCCGTCTCCGAAAATGGCTACGGCAAACGCTCCGATCCCATGGACTACCGTCAGACCGCCCGCGGTGCCAAGGGTGTCCGCACCCTGAACATTACGGAGAAAACCGGCAAGCTGGTCGCCATCAAGAACGTGACCGACGAAGATGACCTTATGATTATCTGCCGCAGCGGAATGACCATCAGAATGCCTGCAAGCACCATCCGGGTGGCCGGACGTGCCACGCAGGGGGTAAGACTCATCAACATCCGGGAAGGGGATGCCATTGCAGCCATTTCCGTAGTGAACCACGAAGAAGAGGAAACTCCGGCCTCCGAAGAAGAAATTATTAACACGATAGAACCACAGTTATGAAAAAGTTAGTTCTCGCCCTCGCGCTTGCCTGCACCCTGCAGGCCGCGTATGCCCAAAAGTCCGACGCCGACATGCAGAAGGCCGTCGACAAGGCCCTTGCCGCCACGCAAGACGCCAAGAAAGCCACCAAGCCCGCTACCTGGACGGCCCTGGGAAAGGCCTACATGACCGCGTATGCCAACCCGATGGAAAACATCACGCCCGGTATCGACAAGAACACCTTTACCATGATGAACAAGGAGAAACCCGTTTCCACCTCGCCGGTCACCCTCGACGGACAGATTTTCGAGAAACAGGAATTCTCCCATGTGAATGCCTACTTCAACCAGGCCGGCATCCTCTCCATCGTGGAAGTGACGCATCCTTCCGTTCCCGGAGACCTCCTCGGCGAAGCCGCCAAAGCCTATTCCAAGGCCTTTGAGCTGGGCGCCAAGGAAAAAGATATCGACACCGCCCTCCAGGAGATTGCCAACGCCTATTACAACGATGCCTTCACCGCTTACCAGCTGGGTGACATGGCCAAGGCCAGCGACCTGTTCAAGGGTGCCGCCGACGTCTCCAACACGCCGCCCTGCTCCGTGAAGAACGATGACGCCGCCTACAACGCCGCCTTCACCGCCGTCGCCACCAAGAACTTCAACCGCGCCGAGGACTACTTCAACATCTGCCTTTCCAACGGTTACACCTCCGAGGGTAACATTTACGCCAACCTCTCCGAGTGCGCCCTGGCCAAGGCCGATACCCTCGCTGCCAAGAACTACCTGGCCACCGGCCTCACCGCCTATCCCGACAACGCTTCCATCCTCACCAGCCTCATCAACCTGTACCTGCAGACCAACGAGAATCCCGCCAAGATTGTGGAACTCCTGGACGAGGCGAAGAAGGCCATGCCCGACAACCCGTCCCTCTACTATGTGGAAGGCAACATCTATGTGGGCATCAAGGACTTCGAAAAGGGTCTGGCAGCTTACAAAAAAGCCCTGGAGATTGATCCCAAATACGACATGGCTTACTACGGCATCGCCAATGTGTCCCTGAAGAAAGGCGAGGCCCTGGTGGACGAAATCAATGCCCTGGATGTGCGTGACTGGAAGAAGTACGACGAACTCAGCGCCCAGCTCACCCAGGAGTATATCTCCGCCATCGAGCCCTTCGAGAAGTGCTATGAGGTGAGCTCCATCCCTGAGGTGAAAGCCGCTGCCGCCGACTTCCTGAAGCGCCTGAACTTCCAGCTCCGCAGCGTGGATCCCAAATACCAGGCTGCCTACGAGAAGTGGAATTCGATTGTAAGCGAATAAAAATTATTCCGCAACAGCATCTGACGAGCCTTCGGCCTTTTGGTCGAAGGCTTTTACGATTTTGGTGACCAGCGGATGGCGGACGATGTCCTCGTTGCCGAAGCGGATGACGCTCACGCCTTTGATGCCTTCCAGCAGGTGGATGCTCTGCAGCAGGCCGCTGTCGCTTTTTCGGGGCAGGTCCACCTGGGTGGCGTCGCCGGTGACGATGAACTTGGCGTTCATGCCCATGCGCGTGAGAAACATTTTCATCTGCCCCAGATTGGTGTTCTGGGCTTCGTCCAGGATGACGCAGGCCTGGTCCAGCGTGCGGCCTCGCATATAAGCGAGGGGGGCAATCTGGATGGTACCGTCGGCCATGAATTCCTGCAGTTTACGGGAGGGGATCATGTCGGCGAGGGCGTCGTACAGGGGCTGGAGGTAGGGATCCAGCTTGTCTTTGAGGTCACCGGGCAGGAAACCCAGGCGCTCGCCGGCTTCGACGGCTGGGCGGGTGAGGATGATGCGTTTGATTTCGCGGTTCTTGAGGGCCCTGACGGCCAGGGCGATGGCCATGTAAGTCTTGCCGGTACCGGCGGGGCCGACGGCGAAGATGAGGTCCTGGCTGAAATAGGCCTTTACCAGTTCCTGCTGGGTTTTGTTGCGGGCGCGGATGGGCTTTCCGTCGGTTCCGTGGACGATGACCATATCGGCCGTGGGGCGCGACGTCCGGCCTTCTCCGGCAAAGATGTCCTCCACGTCGTAGGCGGTGAGGTTCATCTTGTGGTGGCGGCGGTCTATCAGCTGGGCAAAGCGGATGTTGAATTCGGCAATGTCACTTTCCCTTCCCTCCAGGATGAGTTCGTTGCCCCTTGCCACCACCTTCAGGTGGGGAAAATAGGAGCAGAACTCTGTGAGAATCTTGTTGCCCACGCCATAGATTTCTATGGGGTCGATGGCTTCGAGCGTAATCGTTTTCTTCATACGGACGCAAATATACTACATTTCATTGGCATTATTTTGGAAAAATGAGTATTTTTGTAGATTAAGGAGGAATAGATTATGAAACGTAGTCTTATTATGGCCCTCGCGCTGGTTACCCTGGTAAGCAGCTGCGATTTCGTGCGTACGCTGGCCGGGCGTCCCACTGCGGCCCAGCTGGAGGAAATCCGTCAGCAGAGGATGGCGGCCGAACAGGCCCGTCACCAGGCCACCCTGGATTCCATGGAACGTGTGCAGAAGCACATGGCAGATTCCCTGGAAGCCCTGGAGAAGTATCTGCTGGATTCCCTCACGCAGGCGAAAGGGACGGTTTTGAATCCGTCCAAGCTGGGTGGCCTCTATACCACCAGGCTGGATGCCAAGTACTGCCTTGTGGTGGGTGCTTTCCGTAACCGGTATTATGCAGAGCGAAAACTCAAGGAATGCAACGAAGCCGGTTATACTGCCACCATCATCAGCTTCCGGAATGGCCTTCTGGCCGTGTCTGTGTGCCCGTCCAACAGCCTGGCCCAGACCCTTGACACCCTTAAGCAACTTCGTGGCCGGGGCGTTTGCCCGCCCGACAGCTGGATTCTGATCAACGAATGATGAAGCGTCTGTTTACAGCCCTCGCCGCCTTTCTCCTCCTGGGGTCTGGCCTGGGCGCCCAGTATAGGACTTCTTTGCAGGACCTGGACGATTCCGAGACCGTCCGGGCCCTCAAGCAGCATGTGGCCGCCCTTTCGGCCGCAGAGCTGGAAGGCCGCCGCGCCGGCAGTGAAGGGGAGAAGATGGCAGCCGAATACCTGGAAGACTGGCTGCGGGAGTATGGCATAGACATCCTTCCCGTCGGCAACGAATTTGGCGTGGCCGTGGGGGCCGACACGGTGCGGTCCCGCAATGTCACCGGTTTCCTCCAGGGATGGGACAAGAGCCTGAACAAGCACTACATTGTGATAGGCGCCCGCATGGACAACCTGGGCATGGATACGCTCATGGTGAACGGGGAGCCCACCCGCCGCATCTACTACGGCGCCAACGGCAACGCCTCCGGCATGGCCATGCTGCTGGAGCTGGCCCAGAAGCTCTCCTATGCCCGCACCCTGCTTCGCCGCAGCATCCTCTTCGTAGGCTTTGGAGCCTCCCAGGAAACCTTTGCCGGTTCCTGGTATTTCCTGCACCGCGCTTTCGCCCAGGATGCCTCCAACATAGATGCCATGGTGAACCTGGATATGCTGGGAACGCCGGGCCGCGGCTTTTATGCCTTTACCTCCTCCAATGAGGACCTCAATACCATTGCATCGGCCCTGAAGGGAGAACTGCTGCCTGTGCAGGCGCAGCTTATCCCCCAGCAGCCCTATCCCGGGGACAATGCCGTGTTCTACGACGCAGAGATTCCCTCCGTTCTTTTCACCACGGGCCGATACCCGGAACACGGAACCGGTGAAGATTCCTTCGGCATCATAGATTTCGAAGGGATGGAAGGGGAACTGGAATACATCTACAGTTATGTCCAGCGCCTGTGCAACGGCCAGAGGCCGCTGTTCCGGAACAGCTCGGCGGCACCCAAGGAATCGGCCCCCGTGGGGGTCTATTCCTTCAGCGACGTGGATGTGAAGCCCATGTTCCTGAATTCCCCGGACCCTGCCATCTTCCTGGAGCGCTGGGTGTACCAGTATGTGAAATATCCCAAATATGCCATGGAAAACGGCATCCAGGGGCGTGTACTGGTGAATTTTGTGATTAACGAGAAGGGTGAGGTGCAGGATGTGACGGTGGCCCGCGGCGTACACGGTGTGTTGGACGACGAGGCAGTGCGCGTGGTATCGGCCTCTCCCAAATGGCGTCCCGGCCGCTTCCACGGGAAGAAAGTGAAAACGGCCATGACTGTGGCCGTAGATTTCAAGCTGGACAAAAAGAAAGGAACTTTCGGGATTAACGGAATAACGATTAAATAAGATATGGACTACCAATTTGCAGAGATTGAAAGAAAGTGGCAGGCCGAGTGGGCCAAAAACAAGACCTACAAGGCCGAAGTGGATTCTGCCAAACCCAAATACTATGTGCTGGACATGTTCCCGTACCCCAGCGGGGCGGGCCTGCATGTGGGCCATCCGCTGGGATACATCGCCAGCGATATTTTTGCCCGCTACAAGCGTCTGAAGGGCTTTAACGTGCTGCATCCCATGGGCTACGACGCCTTCGGCCTTCCCGCAGAGCAGTATGCCATCCAGACGGGCCGGCACCCCGAAAAAACCACCCACGACAACGTGGCCCGTTACCGCAGCCAGCTGGACCGTATAGGCTTCTCCTTCGACTGGGACCGTGAGTTCCGCACCTGCGACCCGGATTATTACAAATGGACCCAGTGGGCCTTCCTGAAGATGTTTGGCTCCTGGTACGACAATACCCTCCGGAAAGCACGCCCCATCGAGGAACTGGTGGCCGCCTTTGAGCAGGGCGGTTCGGCCGCCGTGGACGCCGCCTGCAGCGAAGGTCCCGCTTTCACCGCAGAGCGGTGGAAGGCTTTCTCCGAGAAGGAAAAGGCCGATGCGCTTATGCGCTATCGCATTGCCTATCAGGGAGAAAGCACTGTTAACTGGTGTCCGGCCCTGGGTACTGTGCTGGCCAATGACGAGGTGAAGGACGGTTATTCCGAGCGGGGCGGTTATCCCGTGTTCCAGAAGAAGATGACGCAGTGGCAGCTGCGCGTAAGCGCCTATGCCGCCCGCCTGTTGGACGGCCTGGAGCGCCTGGACTGGACGGATTCCCTCAAGGAAATGCAGCGCAACTGGATTGGCCGCAGTGAGGGTGCGGAAATGGTGTTCAAGGTAGAGTGCGACGGCCAGCAGCACGATGTTACCATCTTCACCACCCGTGCCGATACCATCTACGGCGTCACCTTCATGGTTTTGGCCCCGGAGAGCGAATGGGTGGAGAAACTGACATCGGCCTCCCAGAAAGAGGAAGTGGAAGCCTATCTGGAGCAGGTGAAGAAGAAGACGGAGCGCGAAAGGATGGCCGGCAAGGCCGTCACGGGCGTGTTCTCCGGCTCTTACGGCATCAACCCGGTCACCGGCGAGAAGGTGCCGGTCTGGATTGCCGAATATGTGCTGGCCGGTTACGGAACCGGCGCCATCATGGCCGTCCCTGCCCACGACAGCAGGGACTATGCCTTCGCCAAAAAATTCGGCCTTCCCATCGTTCCCGTCATTGAAGGGGCCGATGTGTCCGAGCAAAGCGTAGATGCCAAGGAAGGCGTCATGTGCAACAGCGGCTTCCTGAACGGGATGCCGGTGAAGAAGGCCATTCCCGCCGCCATCCAGTATGTGCACGAACATGGAATTGGCCGGCGCAAGGTCAATTACCGCATCCGCGATGCCATCTTCTCCCGCCAGCGTTACTGGGGAGAGCCTTTCCCTATTTATTATAAGGACGGAATCGCCACTCCCGTGGCATTCGAGGATTTGCCCCTCACCCTGCCGGAGATTGACCAGTACAAGCCCACCGAGGATGGTCAGCCGCCGCTGGCCCGTGCCAAGGACTGGACGTATAAGGGATATCCGCTGGAAAAGAGCACCATGCCCGGTTTCGCCGGTTCCAGCGCCTATTATCTCCGATATATGGATCCCCACAACGGGGAAGCGCTTGTGAGCCGCAAGGAAGATGAATACTGGCGCAATGTAGATCTTTATGTAGGTGGTACGGAGCATGCCACCGGCCACCTCATCTACAGCCGTTTCTGGAACAAGTTCCTGTTCGATCTGGGCTACGTGTGCGAGGATGAACCGTTCTGCAAGCTCATCAACCAGGGCATGATCCAGGGCCGCTCCAATTTTGTGTATATGATTCCCGGCACCAACAAGTTCGTATCGGCCGGCCTCAAGGACCGGTACGAGACCATCCCGGTGCACGTGGACGTGAATATCGTGTACAACGACAAGCTGGATATGGAGGCCTTCCGCGCCTGGCGTCCGGATTACAAGGACGCAGAATTCATCCTGGAAGACGGCGAGTACATCTGCGGCTGGGCCATCGAGAAGATGTCCAAGAGCATGTACAATGTGGTGAACCCGGACAAGATTTGCAACACCTACGGGGCCGATACGCTCCGCCTGTACGAGATGTTCCTGGGCCCCATCGAGCAGGCCAAGCCCTGGGATACCAAGGGAATCGACGGTGTGAACCGCTTCCTTAAGAAGTTCTGGCGCCTGTTCTGGGACCGCGAGAAGTGGCTGGTAACGGACGAGGAGCCCACTAAGGAAGAGCTGAAGGCCCTGCACAAGCTCATCGGCAAGGAGCAGGCAGATATCGAAGCCTTCTCCTACAATACCACCATATCGGCCTTCATGATTGCCCTGAACGAGCTGGGGAACTGCTCCAAGCGGGCCATCCTGGAGCCGCTCACTGTGCTGCTGAGCCCCTTTGCCCCGCATATCGCGGAAGAGCTGTGGCACCAGCTGGGACATGAGGATTCCGTGGTGTACGCCTCTTTCCCGGAGTACAAGGAAGAGCTGGCGGCTGAAAATACCGTCAAGTATCCGGTGTCCTTCAACGGAAAGACGCGCTTTTTCCTGGATGCTCCGGCATCGGCCAGCCCGGCCGAGGTGGAGAGTCAGGTGCGCGGCCATGAGAAGACGCCCCAGTATGTGGGGGACATGAGCATCGCCAAGGTGATTGTAGTGCCCGGACGCATTGTGAACGTGGTTCTCAAAAAGTAGTTTATGGTTTCCAAAAAAGTTCTCATAACTTTTTTTGACTACATCATCATCACGATAGGAACCCTTCTTTTCGTGATGGCCTGGACTTTCCTGCTTCCGAACAATATGATTGACGGCGGCATGACGGGTGCATCGGCCCTGCTGTCCATGGTGACGGGCATCTCGGTGGACATCTGGTACTTTGGAATCAATGTGGGCCTCCTAATCCTGGCCTGGTTTGTGCTGGGGCGGGGATTCGGAATCAAGACGGTGTATTCCATCCTGCTTTCCACCCTGCTGTTCCGTGTGCTGGGAGACGAGAGCATGCGTTTCCTCTGGTCTGTGGAAGGGCAGGTGCTCTATGTGGGGGACGGCATCCTGGTTCCCATCATCGGCGGCCTGATGGAGGCGGTTGGCCTTTCGCTCATCCTCCTCAGGGGCGGCTCTACGGGAGGAACGGATATCCTGGCCCTCATTGTGAACAAGTTCTGGCCGGTTACCCTGGGCCGCTTCTACCTGATGGCCGATTTTGTCATTATTACGCTCCTGATTTTTGTTCCCGGCCACTGCTTTACGGATGTGGTGTACGGTTACATTACCATGGGCGTGTGTGCCTATGTGCTGGACCTCATTATGCTGGGTAAGGAATCGGCCGTGCAGGTGCTCATTTTCTCCAACCACTACGAAGCCATAGGCAATTACGTCACCAAAGAGATGGAGCGTGGCGTGACGGCCCTTCAGGCCATTGGGTGGTACACCCAGGAAGACCGGAAGGTGCTGATGGTGATGATTCGGAAAACGGAGATGCCCCAACTGGTGAAAGCCGTGAAGGAAGTGGATCCCAAGGCTTTTGTCACCGTGGTTCCCGCCAACAGCGTATATGGAGAAGGTTTCGGAGAGATAAAAACGGGCCTTCCCCGGAAAAAGAAGAAATAATACTTTAGCTATGCCTGTTCTTCAGAAATCCATCTTCACCCACATCAAGGAGTGGCTGCTGGTCACCCTGGGCATCCTCATCTATGTGACGGCCTGGGCGGTGTTCCTCATCCCCAACAACCTCATCGGTGGCGGCGTGTCCGGTATCAGTTCCATGATCCAGTATGCCACGGGAGGAAAGATTCAGATGGGTTACAGTTATTTTGTCCTCAATGCCATCCTGGTGGGGGCGGCCATCATCATACTGGGTATGGGGTTCGGCGCCAAGACCATCTATGCCATTATCCTGGCCTCCATCGCCCTGCGTTTCCTGCCGGACCTGGTGCCCGTCACCATAGTCAAGATGCTGGCCATTGACAACGGAAAGCTCCTGAGCGTGCTCATGGGCGGCCTGCTGGCGGGTATCGGCATTGGTATGAGCATATCCAACGGAGGGTCCACGGGAGGAACGGATATCATAGCGCTCATCTGGACCAAGTACCACAACGTGTCTCCCGGAAAGGTGATCCTGGTGCTGGATTTCATCATTATCGGCTCTTCTATCCTGATTCCCTCCTATGTGAATGAACTGGACGCCGCCGGCCTTCCTGTGCTGGACGCCGCCGGAAATCCGGTCACCTTCAAGATGCCGTTTGCCGAAAAGGTGACTACGGTGTTGTACGGTCTCATCCTGGTGACGGTGAACAGTTATGTGCTGGACATGTACATTTCCGGCTCCCAGCAAAGTGTGCAGCTGTTCATCCTTTCCAAGGAATATGAGAAGATTGCCGATGCCATCTCCAAGGAAATGCACCGCGGCGTTACGGTGCTGGACGGCAAGGGATGGTACACCAAGCAGGATACCAAAGTGCTCATGGTCCTTACCCGCAAGACGGATTTGAACCTGATGCTCCGATATATCAAACAGTTGGATTCCAATGCCTTCCTTTCCGTGAGCTCCGTGAACGGCGTGTACGGCAAGGGATTCGACACCATCAAGAAATAAGCTCTTTTACAATATAGGATACGCGCCCATCGGCCGCCCCCAAAAAACATGGAATTGGCTATGCTATTCCTGGCTATTTGCTGCGTGGTGGCTGTGGCGGTTTGTGTGGCTCTGTTTTTGCGCCTGCGCGGCAAAGATGTTCAGATGAAGGCTGTCCTGGAACAGCCCAGTGAGGCGGACGGCTTGTCCGCACCCTATGAACTGGCGGCGATCGATCAGTACCTCTATGACAGGTGCTGCCGGTATATGACGGAATTCAGGCCTTTTCTGGTGAGCACATTCAGCTTGCAGGATTTGGCCAATGCCGTATATACCAACAAGTTTTATCTGAGCAAAACCATCAACCGTTTCTCCGGCAAGAATTTCCGGCAGTATGTGAATTATTACCGGATCATGTATTCCATGGACCTGTTCAAGGAAAACAAGAGCCTGAGAATTACGGAAATGGCACAACTCTGCGGGTTCCATTCTACCACCTCTTTCAATCAGAGTTTCAAGCTGGTGATGGGGGAAACTCCCAGCGTCTGGTGTTCCCGAATCCGCAAAAAGCATATAGAAAAAATGAGATAACCCTTTAGACAGGCCGAGGGCGCGTTACCCTTCAATCCCTTTCCAGGATGCTGGAACCGGGGCAGTTACATCCACTTCTGTCTTTTTTACGGGGTGGATGAATTGTATATGGCGGGCCAGCAGGCTTATGCCGCCGTCGGGGTTGGAGCGCTTGGCACCGTACTTGAGGTCCCCTTTGATGGGGCAGCCTATGTGGGAGAGCTGGCAGCGGATTTGGTGGTGCCGGCCGGTGTACAGCTCCACTTCCAGCAGGAAATAGCGGTCTGTGGTTTGGATGAGGGTGTATTTAAGGCGGGCTTCCTTCCCGTTTTGGGCCACATAGGATTTGTTCTGGGCTTCGTTTCGGACCAGGTTGTCCGTGAGGGTGTCGCTGTCTTTTGGCGGACGGTTGGCGGTGAGGGCCCAGTACGTCTTGTGGATTTCCCCTTTCCGGAGCATTTCGTTGAGGCGTTCCAGGGCCTTGGAGGTTTTGGCAAACAGCACTACGCCGCTCACGGGCCTGTCCAGCCGGTGGGGGACGCCCATGAACACCTGCCCGGGCTTCCCGTCCCGCTGGGCAATGAAGGCCTTGAGCGTTTCGCTCAGGGGTTCGTCTCCCGTCTTGTCCCCTTGCACTATTTCCCCTGTCCGCTTGTTGAAAATGAGCAAGTGGTTGTCTTCCAGCAGGATTCTTTCTTCTATGTCCCGGTATTCTTCCGGGCTCAGGTTTCTGTAAACGCCCATGACAGTGCAAAGTTAGCACTTTTTTCCGGGAATGGAATGTGGCTTGGTTCTTGCAGCGAGATTTTCGATAAACGAATTCATCATGAAACGTATCCTGCTAAACTCTGCTCTGGTGCTGGTTACAGCCTGTGGAGTGGTAACACCGGCCACCCGGGAAATGGAAGACCCGGTGAATGTAGGTTATTCCACCGTAGATCGCAAAAACCTCACTACATCGGTATCCGTTGTGAAGGCCGATAAGAATCCCACCCCTTACCGCACCATCTATGAAATGATCCAGGGAAAGTGCCCCGGGGTGGAGGTGGAAGGCACCAAGGTGCGCATCCGCGGGGTCAGTTCCATCAATTCTCCTACGGATCCGCTGTTCGTGGTGGACGGCGTCATCCAAAGCGGGGGAGTGGACTACATCTCCCCGAATGATGTCAAAACCATTACTGTCCTGAAGGATGCGGCATCCTGCGCCATCTATGGAAGCCAGGGCGCCAACGGCGTTATTTTGATAGACCTGAAATAAGAGTCTGTTTTGAAATGATTCAATAAATTCTTTATGTTTCTTTTTGGTAAATTTTCCTCAAAAATTTTCACCCATAGGCCCCCCTATGGCCAAA
>CAJOLS010000080.1 GCA_905235535.1 uncultured Bacteroidales bacterium | reverse complement strand
TGTTCCTGCCTGCTGCGGGGCATAGTGGGGACGGGCTCGTAAGAAATCCAGGTTTGAGGTTCGCCTATGCTAGTGTAGATGCGTCGTCTGATGTGCGTCTGCAATATAGAATTTTTGCTGATGGAGATGTATTTTATGTGCGTAATAGTATCTGGCGTACCTGGGGCCCTTCCATACGTTTAGCATCTGTTGTTTCAGGATTGGCTTATGTTTGTTCCTGCCTGCTGCGGGTTTTTGGTCTGGTACGAAAATGGATGGTGTCGGCAGTCATGTACGTTACTCTTCCGTCAGTGCGAGTGGAGAAGTGAATCAAGAGTATGTGGACATTTCGGACTCTGGTTTCAAACTTCCTCAACTCCATGGGCGTACACGTGGGCATGCCGTTCGTTTAGCATCTGTTGTTTCAGGATTGACCTGTGTTTGTTCCTGCCTGCTGCGTATGATGCACTCCAAGGTTGGGCGCGTTATGAGTCGAGCACTGCAGGCAGCAATGCTGAGCGTGGAGCGTATTTGGTCATTGCCCCTGATTGGTTTAATTGCGCTTATGCGAACCACTCGCGTATTAATCGGTTGTCCGTTCGTTTAGCCTCTGTTGTTTCAGAATTGGCGGAGTGTTTTTATACTTCTGGCGCAGGTCTGTTTTTTTGCCGCTCTCCTGCGCCACTCAGGCGCACAGAAGGCCGATATGCGATGCAGGACCTGCAGGGAAAAACAGACCCGCGCCAAGGGCCACGCCACCTTCGCCACTCCGAATAACGGTTTTCCCAAAAGACCGCCATCGCTTTGCGAACGGCCCTTCCACCTGCTCCCTCATTTCCGGCGAATCCTATTGCTCCCGGGACCCACTTCCCGCTGTGATCAGGAAAGTTTAGAACATGTTTTTGTCATTGACTCGTTTTCGTGTACGGGAGGAATATTGGGAAGGGGAGGCCGAGATTAGACGTTACGGGAGGGGAGGAAGGCCATCAAAAAGCCCACGGAGGAGACACCCAGCACCGTCCAGAGAATGTCGGATGCCTTGAGGACCACAGGGTAGGCCGATACGATGAAGTTTCCCGGCATGGAAACCAGGCCGAAGCGCTGCTGCGCCCATACCAGCGTAATTCCCAGCACCAGGCCGATGACCGTACCCAGCAGGGAGATGAGCCAGCCTTCCCAGAGGAAAATGCGCCTGAGGAGGGCCTCGGGGGCTCCCATGGCGCGGAGGGTGCCGCTGTCTTCCCGTTTCTCAATCACCAGCATCCGAAGGGAACTATAGATGTTAAAGGCCACCAGCAGCACAATGAAGATGAGGATGAGGAAGATGGCCAGTTTCTCGTAGCGCATCATGCGGAAGAGGGATTCGTCCTGCTGCACACGGTCGAGTACGCGGAAACCGGGGCCCAGAGAGCGGGTAAGGTCCTGCTGCACGGCATCCGCAGTGCCCGGCGCCGTCCAGATGTCCAGGGAGGAAACCTCCGTCTCATATTCCAGCAACTCCCGCATAAGGCCGATAGGAACCAGCATCAGGCGTGCGTCCAGGTCTGAATTGACGGAGATGACCCCGCCCAGCCGGAGCTTGGCGCTGCGAAGCGTAGCAGCCGGATTGGCCAGATTCACCTGTTTGGTGCGGGAAGGATAGAAGATTTCCAAGGGAGTGATGAAGCGGGGGCTCAGGCCCAGGGAATAGGCGAGTCCTGCTCCCGCAACGCCGTAGTTGAGCTCTCCCAGCTGGAAAACCCACTTGCCGTCTACGATGTGCTCCTGAAGGGGCGATTCCTCCTGGGCGGCCTGGTCCAGGCCCCTTACGCGGGCCAGGCTCTGCCGGCCTTCGTAAGAGACGAATACCTGCTCTTCCAGCACACTGGAGAGCCGTACCACGCGCTCATCGGCCAGAACCCCGCTGAACAGAGCGCTGTCGGGGGTGAAAACCTTGCCGGTAGCAGGACGCACCACCAGGTCTGCCTTGGCGTGGGCCAGGGAATCGGAGACCAGGCGGTTGAAGCCGTTGAAAACGGAGAGGATAATGATGAGGGCCGCCGTGCCGATGGACATACCGGCCACCCCGATGCCCGAAATCATGTTAATCACATTGTACGATTTGCGGGCAAACAGATACCGGAAGGCGAATTTGAGCGGCAACCTTGTCATTCTGAGCGTAGCGAAGAATCTATTTCTTCAAGAGCTCTTCTATATGCTCTGCATAGTCCAGGGTGGTGTCCAGCAGGAAAATGAGCTCCGGCACAATCCGGAACTGCTTGGCCACCTTGTGGCCCAGTTCTCCGCGAAGGGCCTTGTTGTTTTCCTCCAGGATGTGCATCACCTCTCCCTGTTTGTCGGAGGGGAAGATGCTCACGAACACCTTGGCTACGCTCAGGTCCGGGCTCACGCGGACTTCGCTCACCGTCACCAGGGCGCCGTCAAAGGCGGCCATGCCCTTGGCGCGGATTATCTCCGCCAGTTCTTTCTGGATTTCGCGGGCAACCTTGAGTTGCCGGGTGCTTGCGGTTTTCTCCATTATTTCACGTGGATGATGAAGTAATTCTTCTTGCCTTTCTGGGCCAGGATGTAGTGGTGGCCGTTCACAATGTCGGCCCCGGTGACATCGGCATTGATGTCTGTCACCTTGTCCTTGTTGATGGCGATGCCGTTGCCCTGTACCATCTTGCGGGCTTCTCCCTTGGAGGGGAGGATGGCCGTCTTCACGGCCAGCAGGTCCAGGATGTTGCAGGGGAGGTCTTCCTTGGCGATGTCAAAGGAAGGAACGTCTCCGAAAACGGCCAGGAAAGTGCGCTCGTCCAGCTTTTTCAGGTCTTCGGAGTTGCCGCCGAAGAGCATGAAGCGGCCACGGCCTTTTCGTAGGCTTCCTGTCCGTGGCACATGACGGTAACCTCGTGGGCCAGCACCTGCTGCAGCTCGCGGGCGCCGGGATTCTCGCGGTGGCGGGCAATGAGTTCCTCTATGGTCTGGCGGTCCAGCAGGGTGAAAATCTTGATGTAGCTTTCTGCGTCGTTATCGGCCACGTTCAGCCAGAACTGGTAGAACTCGTAGGGGCTGGTGCGCTCCGGGTCCAGCCAGATGTTGCCCTTCTCGGTTTTGCCGAACTTGGTGCCGTCGGCCTTGCGGATGAGGGGGCAGGTGAGGGCGAAGGCGGTGCCTCCGTCCATGCGGCGGATGAGTTCCGTGCCGGTGGTGATGTTGCCCCACTGGTCACTGCCACCCAGTTGCAGGACGCAGCCCTTGTTCTTCCAGAGCCAGTAAAAATCGTAGCCCTGCATGAGCTGGTAGCTGAATTCCGTGAAGGACATGCCCTCGGAGCTGTCGCGGGAGAGGCGCTTTTTCACGGAGTCCTTGGCCATCATATAGTTGACGGTGATGTGCTTGCCGATATCGCGGATGAAGTTGATGAAAGAGTAGTCCTTCATCCAGTCGTAGTTGTTCACCAGTTCGGCCTTGTTGGGGGCGTCGGAATCAAAATCCAGGAAGCGGGCCAGCTGGGCCTTGAGGCAGGCAACGTTGTGGTTGAGGGTGGCCTCGTCCAGGAGGTTCCTTTCGGCCGATTTCATGGAAGGGTCTCCAATCATGCCGGTGGCGCCGCCCACCAGGGCGTACGGCTTGTGCCCGCAGCTTTGGAAATGCTTGAGTATCATTACGCTCACCAGATGGCCGATGTGCAGGGAATCGGCCGTGGGGTCAATTCCTACGTATGCCGCCTGGGGGCCTTCCATCAGTTTTTCTTCCGTTCCGGGCATGATGTCCTGGATCATGCCGCGCCATTTCAGCTCTTCTACAAAGTTCTTCATCTTAATTCGAATAAATCATGCAAAGATACGAAAAAATGTGTATTTTTGCGTTTGTTCTGTAGTAGTAAGGTATATGAAAAGATTCTTCCCCTTCTTAGCGGCGGCTGCCCTGGCAGCCCTTGCCTCCTGTTCCCGTTATGAAACCGTACACGAAGACCCTATGGGTGTCAAAATCTACACCCTCAAAAACGGTCTCAAGGTGTATATGTCTGTGAACAAGGACGAACCCCGCATCCAGACCTACATGCCCGTGCGCGTAGGCGGAAAAGACGACCCCGCGGACAACACCGGCCTGGCCCACTACCTGGAGCACATGCTCTTCAAGGGCACGGAAATTCTGGGAACGCAGAATTACAGGGCCGAAAAACCCATGCTGGAGCAGATTGACAGCCTGTTCGAAGTTTACCGCACCCTCACAGACCCGGCCGAAAGGGAAGCGCTGTACGCCAAGATAGACTCTGTGAGCTACGAGGCCTCCAAGCTGGCCATTCCCAACGAGTACGACAAACTTATGTCCATCATAGGCTCCGAGGGTTCCAACGCCTTCACCAGCGAAGATGTCACCTGTTATGTGGAGGAAATCCCCTCCAACCAGGTGGAAAACTGGGCCCGCATCCAGGCCGACCGGTTCAAGAACTGCGTCTTCCGCGGTTTCCACACAGAGCTGGAAGCCGTGTACGAGGAGAAGAACATGACCATGGTGGACGACGGCGAAAAGGCCATCGACGCCCTCAACGCCATGCTGTTCCCGCACCATCCCTATGGCACCCAGACGGTCATCGGCACCCAGGAGCACCTGAAGAATCCGTCCCTGAAGGCCATCCGGTACCAGAAAGACACTTACTACGTTCCCAACAACATGGCCATCTGCCTGTCAGGAGATTTCGATCCGGACCAGATGGTGGCCATCATTGAAAAATACTTTGGAGACTGGAAACCCAATCCGGATGTGCCCCGCCGCACCATCGTCCCTGAAGAGCCCGCAAAGCAGCCCCTTTCCCGGGATGTTTACGGCTTGGAGAGCGAATTCGTGCTGATGGGCTGGCGCACGCCCGGTTCCAGTTTCGAGGAGGCCGATTATTCCAGTATCGTCAAGGACATCCTTTCCAACGGCCTGGCCGGCCTGATAGACCTGGACGTGATGCAAAGCCAGAAGGTGCTGGATGTAACCGTCGCCCCTTATTCCCGCTCGGACTGGGGCCTGATGCTGGCCGAAGTCCGGCCCAAGGAGGGCCAGTCCCTGAAAGAGGCCGAGGAGATTGTCAAAGAGCAGGTATACCGCCTCTGCTCCGGTACATTCCCGGAGCAGCTGGTAGAGGCCGCCAAGGCCAACTACCGCCTCTCCCGCATGAACAGCCTGGAGAACAACCGCTCTCGTGCCGGCATGCTGATGAACGCCTTTGTGAACGGCCGCAGCTGGCAGTCCGAGGTGGATAAGGTGAGAGCCACCGAGGCCCTCACCAAGGAAGACATCGTGGCTTGGGCCCGGGAGTACCTCATTCCCGAAAACTTTGCCGTGGTGTACAAACACTTCGGCCCGGACCCGGATATCAAGCGCATCAGCGCCCCCAAGATTACCCCCATCGTCACCAACCGTGACAAGCAGAGCGCCTTCCTCCAGGAAATCGCCGCTGCGGAAGTGACTCCCATAGAACCTGTTTTCGTAGATTTTGAGAAGGACATGGTTGTGGACAGTTTCAACGGGATGGAACTTCTCTACAAACAGAACACCAAGAACGACATAGCCACCCTCACCCTCTGGTACGACTTTGGAAGCAATGACGACCCTGTCCTCCCCATGGCTTCCGAGTATATCCGTTTCCTGGGTTGCCCGGGCATGTCTCCCAAAGACATTTCCGTCAGTCTGTATTCCCTGGCTTCCAAGTGGAATATGAACGTGGCGTCCAATATGACCACCCTCACCGTCCGCGGTCTGGGAGAGAATACCGGAAAGGTGCTGGACCTGGCCGCTTCCCTAACCCGTCATGCCATCCCTGATTCTTCCTCCCTGGAGGGCTTGAGGGCCGATATGATTCGTTCCCGCGCCGATGCCAAGAAGCGCCAGGGCACCTGCAATGCGGCCCTGCAGCGTTACATGATGTTTGGCCCCGAAGTTATCAAGGCATCCACCCTCACCAACCAGCAGGTGATGAATATGACGTCCGAGGCCCTGGTGAAGAGTTTCCAGCAGCTGCTTACCTTCCAGCACCGCATCATCTACTACGGCCCGGCTACCCTGGAAGAGGTTAAAGGCTTCCTGGAACAGCATAGCCTGGGAGAACTCAAGCCTGTCCAGAGCGTCCGTCCTCCCAAGATCCTCACCCGGGAGCCCAAGGTTTATGTGGCCAATTACAATTCCCGCCAGTTCAACTACATGCAGTACTCCAACCGCGGGGAATCCCTCATCGTAGAGCAGGCTCCCTACATCGAGCTCTTCAACGAGTACTACGGCTCGGGCATGAATTCCATCGTGTTCCAGGAAATGCGCGAGTCCCGCGCCCTGGCCTACCGGGCCGGCGCCAGTCTGGTGCGGCCCACCTTCACCAATGAAGATTATTACTTCCGCGCCACCATCGCCTCCCAGAACGACAAACTGCGCAAGGCCGTGGAAGGCTTTGAGGAGATTATCGAGACCATGCCCGAGGCTCCGGAAAACCTGGAGATAGCCAAGAGCGCCCTCCTGAACAAGATTCGCTCCCAGCGCATCCACGGCATTACGGTCCTGTACACTTACATCCGCAACAAGGACCTGGGCCTCACCGTTCCGCGTGAGCATTTACGACAAGGTGGGCAGCCTCACCATGTTCGACCTCCTGTCCACCCACCAGGACTGGGTGCGTGGCCGCACGTACCACTATGCCATCCTCGGAGATGTCAAGGATCTGGACATGGATTTCCTCCGCACCCTGGGCCCCGTGAAGATAGTTACTCCTGAAGAAATGTTCGGGTATTGATATGCGTGCTGAAAAATTGTTCATAGCCTTTCTGGCGGGCATCCTGGGCGCTTGCTCCCAAAGCCCGGAATCGGCCTTTGAGAAAGACATCGAAGCCCTCCGCGACAGCCTGGACAATGTGGGCCTGGCCGTTGTGGTGGTCAAGGACAGGCAGATTGTCTATCACCACGAGTTCGGCTATTCAGACCTGGAGCTGCGTACGCCGCTGCGGGAAGACCATCTCTTCCGCATTGCTTCCATTTCCAAGTCTTTCAGCGCCACGTCCATGATGCAGCTTGTGGAAAAGGGCCTGGTTACGCTGGATACGGATGTGAGCGCCCTGGCCGGGTTCCCCATCCGCAACCCTAAGTATCCGGAAAAGGTGATTACCCTGGAAATGCTCATGTCCCACACTTCCAGCCTCAATGACAGCCAGGGCTATTTTGTTCTGGATGTAGTGAATCCGGATGTGAATCCGGACTGGACCGAGTGTTACAACGATTACGAGCCCGGCACCGGGTACGAATACTGCAACCTCAATTTCAACCTGGTGGGAACCTTCATCGAAAAATTGTCCGGAGAGCGCTTCGACCAGTATGTGGTGCATCATGTGCTGGAGCCCCTGGGCCTGTATGGCGGCTACTGCGTGGATTCCCTGGACGCTTCCCGCTTTGCCAAGCTGTACAATCTGGAAGACGGGAAGATGACCGAGCAGAAGGAGGCGTATGCCCCTCGCAGCGAACGCATTGCCAACTACCGCTTCGGCTACGACACGCCCGTGTTTTCTCCCACCGGCGGCATGAAGATATCGGCCTGCGACCTGGCCCGTTACATGATGATGCACATGGGCTGGGGCACGGCCCCGGACGGCACCCGCATCATTTCTTCCGAGGCTTCCCATTCCATGCAGACGGAAAGGTCGGCTCAGGAGCATTACGGCCTGGCCCTGGAGCACGATTTCAACAAGGTCCCCGGCGTGGAACTGGTGGGCCACACCGGCTGCGCCTATGGCCTTCGCAGCGCCATGTTCTGGGCTCCGGACCGCTCCTACGGCCTGGTTTGCATCAGTACCGGCACCAACGATGAATACGGAGACAACGAGGCCTCCGTCATCCTCCCCGAAGTTTTGCAGCGAATGTACAAGTACTTCTGCCAGTAGAAGATGAAAAAGATATTCTTTGTTGTCTTTGTTTTTGCCGCCTTGTGCGGCTGCGGCCCCCGGGTGTCCCGGGAGGCTCCGTACGGCCTGGGTGCTCCGCGCCTGAAAACCGGAGACCTCATCTTTGTGGGCCGTCCCGTGCAATACGACAACGGCGGGGATTCCATGGACGGCGCCATCGCATCGGCCACGGGCAGGGAAGGGGAGGATATGAACCTTATCCACGTGGCCATTGCCGAGGTGAAAAAAGACAGCGTCTGGATCATTGACGCCACCCTGGCGCACGGGGTGGACCGTCATCCCCTGGATACGTTCCTGAAAGATTTCCGCTTCCGGAAAGGTGAACCCGTATTTATCGTCAAACGCCCGAAAGGGGTGGACGTAATGGCTGCGGTGGAAAGGGCCAAGTCCCTGTGCGGTCGTGCATACGATGTTCGTTTCCAGGAAGGCAATGAAGATTTCTACTGCACGGAATTGGTGCAGGTCTGTTATCTGGACAAGGAAGGCCGGCAGGTTTTCAAAAGCGAACCCATGAACTGGCTGGCCCCGGACGGCACCATGCCGGCCTACTGGGAGCGCCTGTTCGGCAACCTGGGCATGTCCGTCCCCCAGGGCCTCCCCGGCACCAACCCCCGGCGCATGTCCGAATCGGACTGCCTCCAGCCCGTCTTTTAACCAGTTTGGAGAGATGAAAACCAATAAAGGCTTGTTCATAGGTCTTGTTTTTCTCTCATTCTGTTTCCTGTGCTGGATGAGTACCCCTGTCGCAGAGTTCTATGCAACGAGGTGCTATCCCTTTGTAAGCATGGCCCTCTCCCGTGTGGGTGCTCTGGTGCCCTTCTCTCTGGAGGAAGTTGTAGTGTTGGGCTTTGTGGTGGCATTCATCTGTATCCTGGTGAACTCCGTACGGAGAAAGAAAGGATTTGCCTTCTGGCTTAAAAGAACCGTTGTGCTGCTTGTGTGGCTCGTTGTCTGGTTCTACATGGGTTGGGGAAATAACTATCATAGGACAGGGCTCTATGCCCGTTGTGGCATTCAGAAGGTGAGTTTTGAGGCCGATAGTTTCAGGCTTTTCCTGGAGAATTACTCACGTGAGCTCAATAAAGCAGCCGGGATGACGGGCTCCCCTTGGAGCAGAGACGTGCTGGAGGCGGAGATACGTGATTTCTATTCCTACAGCGTTACTCCCTATGGTTACACCCGGCTTCATCATTGGCAGAAATCGAAAAGGCCGATTCTCAACCGCCTTTATTCGGCCGTCCTTGTGCATGGGTTCATGGGCCCTTTCTTCTCTGAAGCTCAAGTGAATAAAGAGCTCCTTGAGTTCGAGTACCCTTTTACCGTCGCGCACGAGATGGCGCACCTGGCCGGGGTGACGAGCGAGGCGGAGGCCTCGTGGTGGGGTTTTGCCTGCTGCCGGGAGTCTGCGAACCCCTCTGTCCGTTACAGCGGATACCTGGCCATTCTCCCTTATGTACTGTCAAATGCCCATGGTCTTCTTCCGGAGGAGGAATATATAGCCTGGACGGAGACTCTTTGTGAGAAGGCAAAAGAGGACTATACGAAGTCTCGGGAGTATTGGAAGGGAAAGCGCGTGGGGTGGATAGACAGAACCCAGAGCTGGTTCTATAACCTTTATCTCCGTTCCAATGGTGTCTCTGGCGGGATCAAGGACTACTACGGTGTGGTGAGCATGATCATCACGATGGACGCACTCCGATAAATGGATTAGAACGGGATGCATCTTTTCCAGTAAGAACCGGGATCTCTTTGATCGGTTTCGCCATAATTCTTCGATAGAATCCGGCCACATCAACATTTTTATTCGTCGAAAAGGCGTATCTTTGGAAAAACGTTGAACCCTTTTGATGATGTTTCCCGGCATCCGACAGGCGGCTGTTGAATCCCTCCCGGCATACGGCATTGCCGGGGAGGTGAACCGTGCTTTGGCCGATGGGACGCGCCTTATTGTGACGGCGCCGCCCGGGGCGGGTAAGTCCACCGTGCTGCCGCTCACTATGCTGGAGGCCTTCCCAAAGGGGAAAATCCTCATGCTGGAGCCCCGGCGGGTGGCGGCGCGGCAGGTGGCCGAAAGGATGGCCTGGCTGCTGGGAGAGCCTGTGGGAAAAACTGTGGGCTACCGGATTAGATTCGAGAGCAAAGTATCGGCCGATACCCGCATAGAAGTGCTTACAGAGGGCATTTTGACGCGTATGCTCATAGAAGACCCGGCCCTGGAAGGGGTGGCAGTGGTCCTTTTTGACGAATTCCACGAGCGCAGCCTCCAGAGCGACGAGGCGCTGGCCCTGACCCGCCAGGCGCAGACGCTCCTGAGGGAAGACCTCCGCATAGTCCTTATGTCGGCCACCATCGACACCAAAACCTTGTCGGAGGCGCTGGATGCCCCCGTCATTGAGAGCGAGGGAAAGATGTTCCCCGTAGAGGTACGCCGCACTTCCAAGGAGGCCGATGCCGCCACGGTGGCCGATCTGGTGGCCCATACCGTCCGGGAAGCCCACCGGACGCAGGAAGGGGATATTCTCGCTTTCCTTCCCGGGGAAGCGGAGATCCGCCGCTGCGAAGAGCTCCTGGGGGAGGCTCTGGGTCCCACCCGCATCTGTCCCCTCTACGGAATGCTGTCCAATGCCGACCAGAAAGCAGCCATTGCGCCCAGTGCGGCAGGGGAGAGGAAGGTGGTCCTGGCCACTCCCATCGCGGAAACTTCCCTCACCATAGAAGGCGTGCGCGTGGTGGTGGACGGCGGCCTGTACAAACGCTTGGTGGTGGACCCCCGGAGCGGGCTCAGCCACCTGGAAACCGTGCGGGTGAGCCTGGATATGGCCACCCAGCGCACAGGCCGTGCCGGGCGCGTGGCCCCCGGGGTGTGCTACCGCCTTTGGAGCGCCGCCACGGAAGCCCGGATGCCAGCTGTACGCACCCCGGAAATCCTGGATGCAGACCTGGCCCCGCTGGTGCTGGATGCTGCCGCCTGGGGTGAGGCCGACATATCGGTCCTGCCCTGGCTCACCCCGCCTCCGGCCTATCACGTGGCAGAGGCCCGTAAGCTTCTTGCCTCCCTCTCCGCCATAGACGGGGAAGGCAGGATAACTCCTCACGGCAGCGCCCTTTCCAAACTGCCCTGCCACCCCCGCGTGGCGCAGATGCTCCTTTCGGCCGATACTCCCGGGGCCAAGGCCCTGGCGGCCGATATGGCGGCCATCCTGGAGGAAAAAGACCCGCTCCCAGGCCTGCAGGAGGCGGGAATGGACTTCCGTTTGCAGGAGCTTCGACGGGCCCGGGAAAGCGGCCGCGCAGGCCGGTGGAGCCGCATCATCCGCATGGCGGAGCAGTACGCCTCTCTCGCGCACGTGCACCCCGACAACAGCTCTCCGGACGCGCTGGAAGCGGGCGCCCTCATAGCATCGGCCTACCCCGAGCGCATTGGAAAAGCGTGGAAGGAAGGCGGCCCGGGCTGCTATCTTCTCTCCGGCGGCGAGAAAGTCTCCGTAGATTCGGCCGATACCCTCACCTCCTTCGACTGGATAGCGGTGGCGTCCATGGCCAGCCGCCCCGGAGGCGTGGGTAAGGTATTTCTGGCATCGCCGGTAAGGATGGAAGACCTGGAAGCCCTGGCCGTTCAGCGGGACACGGTTTTCTGGGACCGGGCCCAGGGATGCGCCGTAGCCCGCCGGGAAAAACGCATCGGCAATCTGCTTTTGGAAGCCCGTCCCCTTTCGGAAGGCGTGCGGGAAGAAATGGTAAAGGTAATTGCCGATGCAGCCCGCAAGGACGGGGAATCCATGTTCGATTTCTCGGAGGAAGTTCAGAACCTGCAGCGCCGTGTGGCCTCGGTGGCCGCCTGGCATCCGGAACTGGACCTGCCGGACCTTTCCACGGAAGCGGTCTTGGAAAGGGCCGATGAGTGGGTGCCGCTTTTCATCGGCAAGGCATCTTCTGTGGCGCAGCTGAAAAAGACAGACCTCCCGGCGGTTCTCTGGAGCCTCCTTTCCTACGGGCAGCAGCAGGCCGTGGACCGTTTGGCCCCCACCCATATTACCGTCCCCACCGGCAGCCAAATACGCCTGGAATACCGTCAGGGGGCCGATGCCCCGGTGCTCCGCGTGCGCCTGCAAGAATGCTTCGGCCTCACGGACACTCCCCGCGTGGACGAGGGGAAGCGTCCCGTCCTCATGGAACTTCTCTCTCCCGGCTACAAGCCTGTGCAGCTCACCAGTGACCTTTCCAGTTTCTGGACCGGAACCTATTTCGAAGTGCGCAAGGAGCTCCGTCGCCGCTACCCCAAGCATAGCTGGCCGGACAACCCCCTGGGGGCCGCTCCCGTGAGAGGAGTCAAGAAGAAATAAGCTATGTTGCCGGAAATTAGCAACATAGCTTTTGGAAGTGCACTCTTAGGGACTCGAACCCTAGACCCGCTGATTAAGAGTCAGCTGCTCTACCAGCTGAGCTAAGAGTGCAGACAGTCTGGTTTTTTTGTGACCCGTTCGGGGCTCGAACCCGAGACCCCAACATTAAAAGTGTTGTGCTCTACCAACTGAGCTAACGAGTCCTCCGTCCCAAATCGGGATTGCAAAGGTAGCAACTTTTTTGTAAACCGCAATAAAAATTTAAAAAATTTTATGCGGAATACTCTTTGATGTGCTGTTCCTGGGAGAGGCGGCAAATAAGGAGCCGGTCCTTGGATTCGGCCACTATGTATCCGTCCAGGCCTTCCACCACAACCGTCTTTTCCGAAGAGGTGTGTACTATGCAGTTCTGGCAGTCGAATAGGCGTACGTCCTGGCCCACCGCGGAGTTGCCGTCTTCGTCGGCCTTCAGGTGGGTTTGGATGGAGCCCCAGCTTCCGAGGTCGCTCCAGCCCAGGTCTTCGGCAATGACATAGATATAAGGGGATTTCTCCATGACAGCGTAGTCGATGGAGATTTTATCGCAGGTGGGGAATAGGCGGCGAAGTTCCGGGGTTTCGGCCGATGTGAAGAAGGAGGGCTCCAGCTGATCCATGATGCCTGCAATCTGCGGGGCGTAGGCGCTCAGTTCCCGGATGATGGTGTTCACATTCCACACGAAGATGCCGGCGTTCCAGAAATAGTGCCCGTCTTCCAGGTAGCCGATGGCGGTGTCCAGGTCTGGTTTTTCCCGGAACTCGCTCACCTTCACCAGCTGGCCCGGCAGCGCCTCGGAGGCGTGGATGTAGCCGTAGCCGGTTTCCGGGCGGGAAGGGGTGATGCCCACGGTGACAATGGCATCCCTCTCTTCGGTGAAAGCCAGCGCCTTGCCTATGGCCCCCGCAAACTCGGCGGTCTTGAGCACCAGGGCGTCGGCCGGGGTGACCACTATGTTGGCCTCCGGGTCTTTCTTCCTGATTTTCCAGGAGGCATAGGCAATGCAGGGGGCGGTGTTGCGGCCCTCCGGCTCGGCCAGGATTTGGTCTGCCGGGATGGCGGGTAGCTGCTCCCGCACCAGGTTCACATACTTTTCTCCGGTGACCACCCAGAAGTGGTCCGGGGCGCAGACCGGGGCAAAGCGGTCCACGGTGAGCTGGATTAGGCTTCGGCCTACGCCCAGCACGTCTATGAACTGCTTGGGAACATCCGGCGTGGACAACGGCCACAGCCTGCTGCCAATTCCCCCGGCCATAATGACGACGTGTGTATTCATGGTTTCAGTGTTGGGAATACAAAGATACGGATTTTCCAAAAGATACCCCCCTTGGGGGCAAAAAGTGTATTCATCCCTCACGCGCAAAGCGCGGGTTATTCAGTCGGGACTTTCTGGACGAGACGGACAGACAAGCCGATGTACGGAACGCCGTATGCTTGTTTTATTGTTTCTTTCTGCATTGTATGACTGGTTGTTTTTATGATTTCCGGATTATGGACAGATTCTTCGCTTCGCTCAGAATGACAGGGTGGCGCAGAATGACAGGCGGGTACTACATTTCTCAAAAATACAAAAATTTCCCTTTCTTGCCAAATTTTTTGCGGACAGATTCTTCGCTTCGCTCAGAATGACAGGGTGGCTCAGAATGACAAACCTGCCGAAGAATCTGCTATTCCGGCTCATTTTGCCGTGGTGCTTAAATGCTTAATACAGAGAGAAATACGGAATTCAAGCTGGCCGATTTGGCCGACTTGAATCCAGGAAAACGCTGGTACACAGCGAGTTGTGCACCACGCGAAAACCGAAAAGCCCCGCCCCGCCGTTCGCATCCCCCTTGCCAGGACACGCACATACGCTCCCAGCAGTTTTTCCTGTCTTTCCATAGCTTTCGAAGTTGTTTTCATCCTTGGCGCAAATATAAGGTAGAAAATAGGCCTTGCAAAAATTCCGAAAATTTTTAATTTTTTATTGCGAATCAATAAATAATTACTATATTTGCAGAAAACCGTGTGTCACGAGAAGGAATCTTGTCAAGATGGCCACTTGGCGGGAGGACTTCGGAACTTTGAAAGAGATGGTGGTAGGTCCACCGCATACGGCGTACAG
>CAJOLS010000079.1 GCA_905235535.1 uncultured Bacteroidales bacterium | reverse complement strand
TCTTAGTCGTTGCGGGAATAGTTGGGGGTTTCCTTGGTGATGGTGATGTCGTGCGGGTGGCTCTCCGTCATGCCGCTGGCGGTGACGCGGGTGAACTTGGCCTTCTTGAGGGCTTCCAGGTTCACCGCGCCGCAGTAACCCATGCCGGAGCGCAGGCCGCCCAGCAGCTGGTACACGGTTTCGGCCAGGGTGCCCTTGTAAGGGACGCGGCCCACGATGCCTTCCGGAACCAGTTTGTTCAGTTCCACCTTGTCGTCCTGGAAGTAGCGGTCCTTGGAACCGGCGGCCATGGCGTCGATGGAACCCATGCCGCGGTACGCCTTGAACTTACGTCCGTTGTAGATGATGGCCTCTCCCGGGGACTCCTCCGTGCCGGCGAACATGGAGCCGCACATGACGCAGTCTCCGCCGGCCGCCAGGGCCTTCACCACATCTCCGGAATAGCGCAGGCCGCCGTCGGCGATGAGCGTCACATCCGTGCCCTTGAGGGCCTGGGCGGCATTGTAGATGGCGCTGAGCTGGGGCACACCCACACCCGCCACGATACGGGTGGTGCAGATGGAACCCGGGCCTATACCCACCTTCACACCGTCGGCACCGGCTTTCACCAGATCCCGGGCGCCTTGTTCGGTGGCCACGTTACCCACCACCACATCCAGGGAAGGATAGGCGGCCTTCACTTTCTTCAGCAGGTCTATCACGCCCTTGCTGTGTCCGTGGGCGGAATCCAGCACCACGGCATCCACGCCTTCGGCCTTGAGGGCGGCGATGCGGTCCAGGGCGTCGGGAGTGATGCCGATGCCGGCCGCTACGCGAAGGCGCCCCTGAAGGTCCTTGCAGGCGGCCGGATAACGGCGCTCCTGCATAATGTCCTTATAGGTAATGAGACCCACGATATTGCCCTGTCCGTCCACCACGGGCAGTTTTTCCACCTTGTGGTCCTGCAGGACCGTCCTCACATAGTCGCGGTCTGTACGGTCTGCCTGAATGGTTATCAGGCCTTCCGAAGTCATCACATCCTTGACGGAGACGGAAAGGTCCTGCTGGAAGCGGACGTCTCGGTTGGTCACAATGCCCACCAGGCGGCTGGTGCCGTCCGTGACGGGAATGCCGCCGATGTGGTTCTCCTTCATCAGGCGCAGGGCATCTCCCACCGTCTGGTCCTGGCTGATGGTGACAGGGTCCGTGATCATTCCGTTCTCGGAACGCTTGACTTTGCGCACCTCGGCAGCCTGGGCGGCGATGCTCATATTCTTGTGGATGACGCCGATTCCGCCTTCGCGGGCCAGGGCAATGGCCATCGGGGCTTCGGTCACCGTGTCCATGGCGGCCGATACGATGGGGATGTTCAGGGGGATGTTCCGGGAGAAACGGGTGTGCAGGTCTACCATGCGGGGCAGGACCTCGGAATACGCCGGGATGAGAAGGACATCGTCGAAGGTGAGGCCTTCCATGGCAATTCTATCTTCTACAAAGGACATATAGCTGATATTTAAGGTTTATTCTTATCTTTGCGCTTGTATGCGTAAACTCATTCCACTGCTTCTGCTCATCTGTCTCGGGGCTCAGGCCCAGGTGCGCACCTATTCGGACAACGCTTCCGGAACCTTTGTCTTTGGCCTGGACAGCTACTTCTACGGAGAGTCCGGCACCCTGGATTTCTCCGTAGGCGAGGCCTCCGTGAGGGTTTCCCTGGCCGATGGCACCGTGCGCACAGGAGACTGTCTCCTGGAGAGCGGCAACGGGGATACGCTCATCGGCATCCACGATTTCACGGGAGACAAGGCTCCCGAACTGATGGTGGCCCGGCGGAGCGGCGACTCCATATCGGCCCAAATCTATTCCTTCGCCTCCGGAGACTGGCGCTCCATCGGCCAAATGGAAGCCGGCGGGAAGGAAATCCGCGTGTTCCGCCAGGTGGTTTCCATTCGCGGCGGCGAGGTCCTGCATTCCTGGACCTGGCATACCGACCGCTTCGATTATAAGAGTTCCCGGTAATCCGGGAGATTCTTTGCTTCGCCCAGAATGACAGGCACTACCCTTCCGTCACGTGGATGAGGGACTTCACCGGGGCTATGCTTTCCAGGCGGGCGCGGCCGGGCAAGTCGTCAATCTCTACCAGGAACACAAAATCCTTCACCTTTACCTTATATTCCTTGCCGTCGATGGGCACCACCAGGGAGTTGAGGGCGCTCACCACACCGCAGGACGTGCCTCCGGTGGCCAGGATATCGTCAAAGAAAGTAATCTCTATGGTGTCTCCGGTGGGCTTGGAGGCGGCAATGTCCGAAAGGCGGAAATAGATATGGTCCGGTCCGTACTCCTTCATGATCTCCACCTGCATGAGGTCTCCGGGGGCGAAGGGCAGCTTTCCCTTCTTTCTCAGGGTAATCACGTTCTCCACCTTCTGGGCATAGAGCATGGGCGTCGAAAAGAGGAAACCACGGGCCTCGGGGGCGGCGATGTTGGGGGCGTCGCAAAGGCCGATGAGGTCTTCTATCACCTGGCGGAAAAGCTCCTTATTCTGGATAAGGGGGATGATGTCCACAAAGTTGACTCCCTTTTTGGGGAAGTTGGGGTAAAATTTGAGATACGGTCTGTAATCCATAATCTATTCTACTGAATTCATATCAATCAAGTTGTTCAGGAGGGCGTAAACGGTGAGGCCGGCCACGGTCTTGATGCCCGTTTTGCGCGTGATGTTCTTCCGGTGCGTGATAACGGTGTAAATGGAGATGTTGTACTCGTCGGCAATCTCCTTGTTCAGCTTGCCTTTGGCCACGCTTACCAGAATCTCCTTCTCGCGGGCGCTCAGCTCTTCCCCTTCGGGCCGGGCGGCGGCCACCACTTCCTCCATGCGCACCACCATGGGCACCAGGATATCGTCCTCGATGAGGGTGTGCCTTGCCAGGTCCACTCCCAGGCTGTACAGGTAAAAAAGGACCAGCTGGGCTGCCTGAGGGTTGCATTTCGGGGGGAGATACATCATGACCAGGTTTTTCAGGTCTGTGAGTTTCTCCTCAATGTTGGAATGGTTCTGCTCGTACTCTCCAATGGTGAACCGGGAATTCCCACGGTTTTCCAGCATAGCTTCCACATAGGGGAAGACGGTCTCTTCCTCGTAGGCGAAATGGGCCAGGAGCTCTTCCCTATAATCCAAAAAGAAGCGCCGGATAACGCGCTTCTGCCTGTCCTCACAAGGGACCACCATCTTTTCCAGGGAATCTTCCACAAGGGGGAGCATAACCTGGGTGTAATAGCTGTGGGATTTGCGGAGATACCCCAGGATGTCGTGCAAATCTGCATTTTGGAGGGCTTCGCGGGAGGGCCGGTAGCCGTCCATGACGTTGACCCGGCAGATGAGAAGGAAGGTTTCAGGGTCTATCCCCGCCTTTCCGCACACTTCGGCCACGCTCTCCTCCCCGAAGCCCAGCGACAAGCCCATGCGGCCAAAGACGCCGAGCAGCGAGAAGTCCGTATCCAGGAGGTCCGCCATTCTCATGGCAGGGCTCATCCCTTTGCGTTCGTGTACACCTCTCATAATCCGCAAAGATACTAAAAATTTGCGTATCTTTGCATCTCCCTGACGAACTTTATTCATGGCCATACACACAGAAAAAACAGGACCGGGAAAATCCAGTTCCCTTAAAATGAACGGCTGGCTGGCGCTGAGCCCGCTTTTCGTTTTCCTGGGCGTGTACCTGGCAGGCTCGCTGGCGGCCCACGACTTTTACAAGGTGCCGGTGGCCGCCGCCTTCATCGTGGCATCGGCCTATTCCCTTATCATTACCAAGGGCGTCAAGACCACCGACGAAAAAATCTCCATCTTTTCCGAGGGTGCGGGCAACAGGAATATGCTCATGATGATTTGGATCTTTGTGCTGGCGGGGGCCTTCGCTTCCACTGCCAAAGACATAGGCGCCATTGACGCCACGGTGAACGCCACCCTGCACATCCTGCCCGGAAACCTCATTTACGCCGGCCTCTTCCTGGCCGCCTGCTTCGTATCCATGGCCATCGGCACTTCCGTGGGCACCATTGTGGCGCTGGTTCCCATTGCCGGCGGCTTGGCGGCAGAAACGGGCATGGACGTTCCCTTTGTGACCGCTATCGTGGTGGGCGGCGCTTTCTTCGGAGACAACCTGTCCTTCATCTCGGACACCACCGTGGCCGCCACCGGCAGCCAGGGGTGCTCCATGCGGGACAAATTCAACGTGAATATCTGGATTGCCGCCCCGGCGGCCCTGCTGGTCACCGCCCTCTATGTGGTCTTGGGACTTTCGGTGGAAGCTTCCCCCGTGGCCGCTCCCGTGCAGTGGATTGGGCTCCTTCCCTATTTGCTGGTCATCGGCCTGGCCCTTTCCGGGGTAAACGTGGTTACGGTGCTGGCCATAGGGATTGGCGTCAACGGCATCATCGGCTGGTGCACCGGAGCCTACGGTTTCGTGGGCTGGATGGCCTCTATCGGCAGCGGCATCAGCGGTATGGGAGAACTGATAATTGTATCGCTTCTGGCCGGAGGCATGCTGGAGATGATCCGTTACAACGGCGGCCTGCAGTTCATCATCGACGGCCTCACCCGGCGCATTGCCGGAAGGCGCACGGCCGGTTTCTCCATCGCGGCCCTGGTCTCCCTGGTCAATTTGTGCACTGCCAACAACACCATTGCCATCATTACGGTGGGTCCGCTGGCCCGGGATATCACCACCCGCTTCGGCCTGGATCCCCGCAAGACGGCTTCCATCCTGGACACCTTCTCCTGCCTGGTGCAGGGCATCATCCCTTACGGCGCACAGATGCTCATGGCCAGCGGCCTGGCGGGCGTGTCGGCCCTGTCCATCATCGGCCGCCTCTATTATCCCTTTACGCTGGGCGCGGTGGCCCTGCTGTCCATCCTGCTGCGTTTCCCCAGGAAATATTCATGACGCCGGACTTTCATATAGAGGTTCCCGGCAGCGCTTCCAAGGTGCTGCTTCATGCGTGCTGTGCGCCCTGTTCCAGCGCCATTGTGGAATGCCTCGTGAAGAACGGCGTCCGGCCCGTCATCTTTTATTCCAATTCCAACATCTTTCCCTTCGAGGAGTATGGACACCGCCTTGACGAGTGCCTGCGTTATGCCCAAAAATGGGGCATAGAGATAGTGGAGGACGATTATGACCACCATGCCTGGGAAGGCTGCGCCGCCGGACTGGAGAACGAGCCGGAGCGGGGGGGCCGATGCCTCCAGTGCTTCAAGTTCCGCCTGCTGCGGGCGGCGGAATATGCCTCGGCCCACGGCTTTGAGGTGCTCACCACCACGCTGGCCAGCTCCCGCTGGAAAAACCTGGACCAGGTGAACGAAGCGGGCCGATGGGCCTGCGCCCAGGTGCAGGGCGTCTCCTGGTGGGATCGGAACTGGCGCAAAGGCGGCCTCCAGGAGCGCCGGAACCAGATTATCAAGGAAGAAAACTTCTACAACCAGCTCTACTGCGGCTGCGAGTATTCACAAAGGGACTAGCCTATACCGCACCTGGACTGGCGTAGTGCTGCTTCGCGCAGATAAAAAGTTAGGCGCTGTTTGTGATTTTGTAAAATATATTTTATAAATTTGTAAAACAGAATTTAAAAATATGTTATACAAGAGGCGGCACTTAGCTATATTGAAGAACCGGATGGCAGAGCCCCGGAGGCGTATGCAAATCATCATGGGGCCCCGTCAGGTGGGCAAATCAACCCTTGTCGGCCAATATACGGAAGGGATTGGCATCCCCTTTGATTTTTTTGCGGCCGATGGCGTCAACCGCGAAGATACCGCCTGGATTCCAGCCCGCTGGCAAGAGGCCCGAATGAAAATGGACCTCCACGCAGAGAAAGAACGTATCCTCATCATTGATGAAGTCCAGAAAATCCGGACCTGGAGCGAGCAGGTAAAAAAAGAGTGGGACCGGGATACCCGCGAGAAGCGAAACCTGAAAGTCATTCTCCTGGGTTCCTCTCGCGTCCTTCTGCAGAAAGGATTGGAAGAATCCCTTGAGGGCCGGTTCGAATCCATTAAAATGGGTTACTGGGAGTGGCACGAAATGCGTGATGCTTTCGGATTCACCATGCCGCAATATATCTACTTTGGCGGATTCCCCGGCCTGGCTCCCGACATCAGGGATGAGAACCGCTGGCGGGACTTGATGGAAGACACTGTCATTTCTCCCATCCTTACCCGCGATATTCTGGAAATAGACGAAATCCGAAATCCGGCCCTGCTGCGCCAGGTATTTGAACTTTCCTGTATGGAGTCGGCCCGCGAACTCTCCCTTACTAAGATGCAAGGTACATTGAACAACGGCACTGTCCCTACCATCAAATCCTATCTGGAGGCCCTGGACAAAACCATGTTGGTGAAACCCCTGCAGAAGTATTCGCCCTCTCCAGTCAAGGAAAAGAATTCCATTCCCAAGATGCAGGTGTATTGCAGTGCCTTCCGTAACCGGTACGGAACTTATACCTTTGAGGAAGCCATAACCAATGCCACGGAGTGGGGCCGTCAGGTGGAATCCGCCGTGGGCGCACACCTTGCAGACCGTTCGCTACTGGACGGGTTCGAACTCCTGTACTGGCGTAATGACAAAAAGCAGGAGTGTGATTACGTTCTGAAAAAGGGCCAGGCCCTGGCAGCCATAGAGGTCAAAAGCAGCAGCGCCGACAACACTGAGGGATACGAGAAGTTCAAGGAACTCTACACAGAGCATATTACCAGCGCATTTATCGTCGGCCCTGAAGGCCTGCCCCTGGAGGATTTCTTCAGCATTGATCTGAAGACTCTGTTCCGGAAATAACTCTCCAGTACAAAAAAGCCCGGACAGGAACGCCCGGGCTTCAATATCTGGAAGTTTAAGTTTAGAAGGCAAAGTTGATACCGGCCTTGATCATGTTGCGGGCGGCGGTATAATCGTCGCTCTTGACGTAGTTGAGGAGGCTGCGGTCGTAACCCACGGTGAACAGGAGGTCTCCCACCTCGAAGCCGATGCCGCCACCTACGCTCATGTTGAAGCGGTTGCGGTCTCCGTTGTCGCCGTTATAGTGGTTGAATTCGGTGCCGTCGCTGGCCATGATGCCAAAAATTTTCACTTCGCCGGAGACGGTGGTGGTGCTGGCGATACCCACCTGGAAGGTGGGACCGGCATAGACCAGCAAGGCGGCGTTGTCCCCCAAGCCAAACCTGTAATTGACATTTACGGGCACGTTCACGGCAAATTCACGGTAGCGGCCGGCAAGATAGTAGTTGGCCCAGGAACCGCCACTGGCGGCCGTTTTTCCATAGACGAGCATATCTAAGTAAAGTCCGGGGGCTACGCCCAAGCCGGCGACGATGGGAATGTTGTAGCTGGCGCCAAGATAGAAACCGTGGTGGGCTACTGCTTCGGAGTTGCCGGCCTTTTCAGAAGCAAAGAAATAACCGGCACCGGTAACCATCTGGGCGGAAGCCCGGGTGCCGATGAGCATCATGGATACTGCGAGAAGGGTTGCAAAAATTTTTTTCATAATAGTCATTTATGTTGCTTTGGGCACCGCAAAGATAGTATTTAATTATCAAAAAGGAGAAGGCCGACCCGTATTTTGTTATTTTCGGCCAAAGCATTCGACCTTTTGACACGCCGCCCCGCGCAAAATACCAACTTCTTGGTATTGACCGCCTTTCCTTTCTCCCCTACCTTTGCAGCAGAAAACAAGCCATATAGGTAGAGTCTGTTTTGAAATGATTGATATTTTTATTTATCGTTTATTTTTGTGGAAATTTTTCTTGAAAATTTTTGGCCATAGGGGGGCCTATGGGTGAAAATTTTTGAGGAAAATTTACCAAAAAGAAACATAAAGAA
>CAJOLS010000078.1 GCA_905235535.1 uncultured Bacteroidales bacterium | reverse complement strand
CACCCATAGGAACCCCTATGGCCAAAAATTTTCAAGAAAAATTTCCACAAAAATAAACTATAAATAAAAATATCAATCATTTCAAAACAGACTCTTAGAACAGACTCTAAATCACAGAACATTATGAAAAGAATCTTATACCTGTTTGCAGCAGCCGTACTGGCTCTGAGCGCTTGTACCAAAGGCGCCGATATGGTGGGAGGCCACGACAGCGTTTACTACACCTCCGGAGGCCGCTATATGATGCACATTGCCGACGACCTCATAGCCGGCGCCCTGGAGAACCTTGAAATTGCCTGCGAAATGGACAGGACGGAAGTCACCTGGGCCAGCCGTTTCCCCGGAATGAAAATAGAAAAGGCCGATGAAAACCTCTGGCACCTGAGCTTCGAAGGCCTCTTCGCCTTTGACAACCAGTCTTACCAGACCGAATTTACCATGACGGCCGCCCGGCTCAATGAGAACAAGCATGCCGACTGGGATGTCACCCTTATCGGCAGCCGTACCGAGAGGGAAGGCTATCGCTGCACTTTCGAAAGCCTGGGCGCCATCACTTACCAGGCTCTGGACACGAATAACGGCTGGAACCTGCTTTATGGCCGCCTGTCCATGCTGGTCTTCGACAAAGACGGCAAGAAAGACGGATGCCTCCTCCAGCTTGACGGTGCCCCCTCCCAGGCCCAGTTTGTGCGCGGATTATAAGAGTCTGTTTTGAAATGATTGATATTTTTATTTATAGTTTATTTTTGTGGAAATTTTTCTTGAAAATTTTTGGCCATAGGGGGTCCTATGGGTGAAAATTTTTGAGGAAAATTTACCAAAAAGAAACATAAAGAATTTATTGAATCATTTCAAAACAGACTCTAAATTATTGCCCAAAAGTTTTGGGATTTCAAAAATGTGTCTTATCTTTGCAGTCCAAACTCTTGCGGATGTGGTGAAATGGTAGACACGCCACTTTGAGGGGGTGGTGAGCATTAGCTCGTGGAAGTTCGACTCTTCTCATCCGCACGAAAGCCCTGGCCATTCTGCCAGGGCTTTTTCGTGCTTTACCCCCCCGGTTTTACCACGGCCTAAAGCACACTTTCGGGCTTCCACGACTCAAAACGTGCTTTACCCCCCGGTTCTACCCCGGTCTAAAGCACACTTTATGCGCTGTAGTCCACATATCGTGCTTTAGGCGTGGGAGAGCGGTGGAAAACGGCAGCTATTTGCTACTTTTTCCTCCCGGTGAAGTGATCCATCACGGTATATAGGCCGCAGATGTCTCCGAACAGGAAGTTGAACCAGCTGTGCGGGAAGATGCCCTGCATGAGGCGGATGAAGTGCGAAGGGAAGTTGATGCCCCGGTAGCCCAGGTCCAGTTCAATGGCCCTGAGAGCCTTTCGGGCCACTTCTTCCGGCGGCAGGATGCGGAAGAAGGAACGGATGCCGTCAAACATGCCCGTGTTGATGAAGTACGGGGCGATGGTGGTTACCCTCACGTGACTCTTCTCCCGTTCCATCTCGATACGCAGGCTCTCGCTCCAGCCGATGGCCGCCCACTTGGCAGCGGCGTAGAGGCTCATTTTGGGAAGGGCCAGCATACCGGCCGATGAAGTGATGTTGCAGATGTGTCCCACTCCGCGGGAACGCATGTCATTGATGAAACGAAGCGTCACGTACATGGCACCCTTGGCGTCGATGTCCATGGTGAGGTCTATGTCCCGGTCTGTCTGCTCGGCAAAAATCTTGTTGTTGGTGATGATGCCGGCGTTGTTGATGAGGATATCCACATCGCCGCAAGCGGCTTTGGTGGCCAATGCGGCCTCGTCAATGGAAGCGGGGCTGGAGATATCGGCCTTGAACCCCTTGACGGAGCCCAGGGAAGAGAGTTCCTCAACGGTGGCGGCGATGGCGGCCTCGTTGATATCCCAGACAATTACCTGTGCGGCGCCTTTTTCCAGGCAGCGCCGGGCCATGATTTTGCCTATCCCGGAGCATCCTCCGGTGATAAGGACGGTTTTTCCAGTAATTTTCATAGTTTATTTTGCGCTCAGCATGAGCATTTTCTTGATAATTCCAAAGAGGGAATAGGGCATGTAGCGGAACTTGAGGTCTATCCATGTGGGGCTCTTGACCACGGCGCGCTCATGGCTGAAGGCCAGGAAACTGCGCTCGGAGTGATAGTTTCCCATGCCGGAGTTGCCCACGCCGCCGAAAGGCACTTTGCTGTTGGCAATGTGCATGATGGTGTCGTTGAGGCAGGCGCCGCCGGAAGTGGTGCGGCCGATGATGTCCCACCCGTCGGCCCCCTTGCCGAAGTAATAGAAGGCCAGGGGCTTTTCCCGGCCGTTCACAAAGTCCACTACTTCCTGGCGGTCCTTGAAAGTAAGGATGGGTAAGATGGGGCCGAAGATTTCTTCCTGCATCACGGGAGCGTCCGGGGACACGCCGTCCAGCAGGGTGGGCTCTATCCAAAGGTTTTCCCTGTTGTAATGGCCTCCGGCAATGATTTTACCGTCTTTAAGGTAGCCGGTAAGGCGGTCAAAGGCGCTTTCTTTCACAATATGTACAAACTTGTCGGAGGTTTCCGTTCCGCCGGGATAGAGCCCGGCCAGCTCTTTTTGGAAGGCATCCACAAAGGTGCCCTTGATGTCCTCGTGCAGGAAGAGATAGTCCGGGGCTATGCATGTTTGGCCGCTGTTGAGGCATTTGCCCCAGGCGATGCGGCGGGCGGCAATGGCCAGGTTGGCGTCCTTGTCCACAATGCACGGGCTCTTTCCGCCCAGTTCCAGCACCATGGGAGTGAGGTACTTGGCTTGCGCCTCCATGGCAATGCGGCCCAGGGACGGGCTTCCGGTGAGGAACACCAGGTCGTAGCGGTGTTTGAACAGTTCTCCGTTCACCACGCGGTTGCCCTGCACCACGGCCACGTACTCCTCCGGGAAGGTATCGGCAATGAACTGCTCTATGACCTTGGAGATGTTGGGGACGTAGGGGGACGGCTTGAGGATGGCCGTGCAACCGGCCGATATGGCCCCCACCAGAGGGTTCAGCAGAAGCTGAACGGGATAGTTCCAGGGGCTCAGGATGAGGGTGCAGCCCAGGGGTTCCCGCACAATGTAGCTGGAGGAAGGGAGCACGGTGAGCGGAGTACCCTTCCGCTGGCGGCGGGCCCACTTGCCCACCTTGCGGATGGCCTCTCCAATCTCTCCGTACACCAAGCCTATCTCTGTCATGAAGGCTTCTTCGTAACTCTTGTGGAGGTCTTGCCAGAGGGCTTCGCAAAGGGGTTTTTCCCATTTGGTCAAGCCCTTGTTGAACATCTTCAACTGTTGTTTTCTCCACTTGACATCCCTCGTGGTGCCAGTGGCATAGAAGGCTCTTTGTTTTTCCACGAGCTGCAGAATGCGCTCGGAGGATGTATTTTCCAGTGTCATAGTTTTGGTTTTAGTGGGGGCAAAGTTAATAAATTTTTTGCGTAACTTTGTGCCATTATGGCCGATAATTACCTGGAAAAACGCCAGCAGGAGCTGGCCGAAAGGCGCCCCAAAGTGGCGCACAACCATCCCTCGCTGGAAAGCCTGTTAAAACGCAACCGCAGTTTCCGCGGTTACGACACCACCCGTCCCGTCACGGAGGCCGATTTGCTCAAAATGCTGGCAGTGGTGCCCTGGGTGGCCTCCGGCATGAACGCCCAGCCCCTCCGTTTCAAGCTGGTGACAGGGGCCGATGCCGCCCGGCTGCATCCGCTGGTGAAACTAGGGGCCGCGCTCCCGCAGGAGCATCTCCCCCACCCCGGCGAGGAGCCTTCGGCCTATATCGTGGTATGCTCCACTTCGCCCGAGAACCGCGTGGTGGACATGGACCTGGGCATCGGCGCCCAGAGCATCCTCCTGAAGGCCGTAGAAATGGGCCTCGGCGGCATTTTCATCCTCAACTTCCAGGCCGACGCCCTCCGCGAAGCCCTGCAGCTTCCGCTCCAGCCCCTGGCTATTATCGGCCTTGGGAAGCCCCTGGAGCGCATTTTCCTGATAGATGCCAAGCCCGGCGATTCGCTGGACTACTACCGCAAGGACGGCGTCCATTTTGTCCCTAAGCTCCAGGTGTCGGATTTGCTGCTGTAGGCTTCTCTTTAGGCCCGGCCCGTGTTGCGGAACTGACTACAAATCAATAAATTATAAAAATTCTCCTCAGAAAATTTCCGGGGAAGATTCTTATAAACTATTAAAAGTCAATTACTTCCACAACACGGTCTTCAGCGATGATAACCCCACCAGTGAAGGAACTTGCCCATCTGTTCCGGGAGAAAATTACCTGTGCATTTCAGATAACGGTATGCTTCGGCCTTTTTGTCCGGTGGCCAGGACAAAAATTCGTGAATATCCTGCAGTTCATACTTGCTCATCATCAGGCGGGCCATTTTTGCGTAGGGTTTGTCGGACCAACCCACAAAGGTTTCGTTTATGTCGTGCTCCCGGGCCGTAGTGATGGCCATAGCGGCCGTCTTTTTTTCATAGCTCCCGTCAAAATACCGCAACGCCTCCTTGTGGTCAATCACGTCGTAAGTGCATATAATGAAGTCTATCAACTGCTCACGTTCCTGCTCTTTTAGTTTCCGGCTCAGTCTTTTCAGCTGGTTGTAACGCATCGGCTTCCCGGCAGCGTGCTGCGCCTTCACCTCCCGTACCGCCTGCCGCATTGGCCACGAAGCCTTTCGAAGGACCATTTTCTGCGAAAAGGGATGCTTGCTGACAAAGTACGCCAGAAAAGTCCAGCGGTAGTCCTCGGCCTTGGACGTGAGTTTCCTTTCCACGGGATTGTTCCCTACATAGATAATACAGTTTCTCCCCACTTTACTTCCTTCTTTGGGGGCACTGCCATAGGGACTCTCAAACCAAGATATCTTTATTTTGCACACCTCATTGTGTAATTTGGAAAAGGTACGGTTAAGCTCTCCCATGTATCGGGAGAGGTCCTGGACAGACTTTGCCGTGACGGCCATGTGGATGTGATCCGGCATAGGACATGCGGCCAGAATTTTGACTCTGTGCCGCGGCGCCGTTGTACAAAGGACTGTGAACCAGACCAGATAGTCGCTTTTACTGTAAAAGAGAAGGCCATGATCGGCCGATCTTTGATAGCAGTGGTTCAGGATGCCACTTTTGAAGAATCGGTTCTTCATACGACGATGGATCTTACGCAGCAGTTAGCTGCGGTCTCGCAATCATCCTGAATCCTTCACAAAGATGGTAAATTCTGTAGACTCCCGCAAGTCTTTTATATCTCCTCACAACTGCCCATGTTATGTAAATTGTTAAACATCAACTCTTTATGCGAATCCTCCTCGGAAATTTTCCGAGGAGGATTCGCATAACTAACTGTAAATCAAACACCTCCGCACCACGCCCCAGTTCCACGCCTGGAAAGCCTGGGTCAATGTCAAAAGCCAGTTGTAAACTTTACAGGTTTTACGGGAGGTGGGTTCCGGGAGCAATAGGATTCGCCGGAAGTGAGGGAGCAGGTGGAAGGGCCGTTCGCGAAGCGGTGACGGGCTTTTGGGAAAATGGTGAGTCGGAGTGCCGACGGTGGATCTGCGAAGGGTGAGGTCCTGAACGAAGGGAAAGCGAACATTAGACCGGTAAGGCCCTTCCACCGCAGCGACCGCCCAAGAAATCCGTGCTCCCGGGACCCACCTTCCGTAAAACCCTCCGGCCACGTTGACAGCTACAAGGCACAGAATGCAGATTCAAGGTCAACGTGGCAAGAGAATTCAGCGTAAAGGTGGCGATTATGGGGAGTGGGTAATTATTACTGATGAATAATAGGTCATCCATGAGCAAGGGTGAGTCCAAGAATATTGTCAAGCTATACAAAGACACCTTGACAACGACTGGAAGGACCTGCTGTATCCCATTGTCATTGACGTTGAAGAGATGACGCCCGCCACCAAAGGGCAGAGCGACGTGCTGCGGTGCCCGCCGATGAAATAACCCCGGACCATGAACCAGGTCCAGTCCGGTTGCCAATCGAAGACGTCCACCTCCTTCGTGCAAGCAAGCGCCAACAAACCCCTACTTCACCTTGATATACGCCCGGAAGGCCTTGATGTTGCCGTTGGCGTCCGGATAGGACAGCGAGCCGTCGCCGGAAATGAAGAGCACGCTCTCGTCGCTGCCGGACAGGCTGGTGTCGATGGTGCCGTCCATGGGCGTATAGCCGAAAACCGGGACGAAGTCGGCGGCCGTACATACAGTTGGAACCGTACCTTTATGGATGGTTACGGAACCAAAGTCGGGGTCCACCACCGCCGTCTCCGACCCGATCTTGATCAGGTACGGATGGCCGGCGGTGATCTCGCTGGCGTTAGTGAAATTCAGCGTCAGCTTCCCCGTTTCACTGTTGTAGGTGGCGGTATTGAGCTCCTTGACCACCGTTCCGGATCCAAAGACTGTGGTAATCTGCTCCGCGGTCAAGTCGAACGGCGCGCAGAAACTGTTCCAGACACCGGCAAGCATCGTGCGTTTCATCGTCACCACACTGGTTGTGGTATTCGCCCCATCCAGGAGCTCCGTATTATCCCGGTCCTCATAGAGGGTGATGGTGCCAAAATTAGCCATGATGGTCACATCGGCGTCGTGGAATGTAAGGGTGTAAGGGTTCTCCGTGCCGGTGAGAAGGTCTGTATCTGTACCGTCTGTGCCAATGAAGGCCGAGTAGGAATCGCTGGTAATGGTAAGCGGAAGCGAGCTTCCTCCCGGGCCATAGAACGCACCCTCATGCACTAAGCCACCTCCATCGTAAAAGGTGATTCCAGCCACATCAAAAACAGTCGGAGTGCCATAGGGCTCAACATTTACTTGATTAGAGCCCACGCTGATGGCACAGGCGTGCTGGGCGCCAGTATCGTACTGGGTGCCAGGATCAAATAAGTGTTTGGGAACTATCCCATCCTGGTTGTAGGCCACATGGTTATAGTATGTACGGGTAATTCTGACAACACCGGCACCATCTCGGGCGTCACCGCCAATCAGCAGATAATTTTTCGTCGATTCGTCTCCCGCTTTCGCATTGAAAGATGCAGGTGCAAAGAAACAGTCGGTCAGTTTTACTCGATCATAAACATAAATATTTCCCGCTCTTGCCCATCCTATCATGCCGCCACCCTCGTATGCTCCGTTTGTATACTTGACGGTTCCCGTGAAAACGCAACCCGTAATATCGATGGTTGCATTGGACTCGACCGTCCCTACAAAAGCACCGCCATCCACATCCCCATTGCGTGACGAAGAAATGGCCACGCTGCTCCGGCAATTCTTAATGGTGTTTTTACTCCCCTCCCGCACAAACCCCACCAGGCCAGAGGGCCGCATACCGGTGGTGCTCACGCTGCCGGTGAGGACCAGGTTGCTCAGGTGGGCATCATAGATGTAACCAAATGGTGCCGTATAGTCAGAATTCGTGGTTTTGAAATCCAGATTCAGCGTATGCCCGTCCCCGTCAAAATGATGATTGAAAGGCTTGTTGCTGTTGGCTCCCGCCGGCGTGGTGACGGTAATGTCCGCCACCAGCTTGAAATAGGATCCGGCACTGAATGGGTTTCCGCTCGCATTTTGGGCCTCCATCCTGCTCCAGTCTGCTTCGGAGGTGATCAGGTAAGGATCTGCCTGGGTGCCGTGCCCGGCAAAATTCTCCGGATTCTCGACAGGCTTGAGGACCGCCTTGTCGGAGGAATTCTCCCAATTCGCTCCCAAGGCCGCTACCAGATCGTCAACGGCCATCCCGGAGGCGTCGGAGCCCTGATTGCCGGCCCCCCAGGTGCTGATGTAGTAGGTTTGGATGAAAGTGGGATTGGCTCCGCTGTCATAACCCTAAATTCCGCAAAAAGCAAAACTTTTTTGCCTGATGCCTCCTGACGGCGGTCGGTGATGCCCGGTTTTGCTGCCGGGCTGGGTGTCAGCCCGGTCAATCAGTCCAAAGTCGGCGG
>CAJOLS010000077.1 GCA_905235535.1 uncultured Bacteroidales bacterium | reverse complement strand
CATTAACTGGGGCGGCGGAGAAATCACGGCGGCACAAATCCATGATGCCCTTGAGGGCGCGAAGGACAACTTCCGCAAGATGCTCTTTGTGATGGAAACCTGCTACAGCGGATCCGTGGGGGAGAGCCTTCCCGGCATCCCCGGCCTGCTGATGTTCACAGCCGCCGCGCCCGGCGAAAAGTCCCATGCAGACGTGCTGGAAGGCAACATTTACCTCTCCAACGCCTTCACCCGCGTATTCCGCGAACAGGTGGAGGGAAATCCGGACATCAGCATATACAACCTTTACACCGAACTGGCCCGGCACACCACCGCCTCCCACGCCATGATGTACAACACGGCATGGTATGGCAGCGTGTACGACAATACCGTGGCGGAGTATTTTAAACCGCAAGACAACTAAAAACAGGAATCCATGAAAAAGTTTCTCGATTATATTCCACTGGCTGCCACCGCGCTGGCTGTGCTGTGTTGCAGTCCCAGGAATGTGGAGCCGGAACATGTGGCCGGAGAGTACAGCCGTTCCCTGGCGGTAATCAACGAGGACTACTACGAGTTGCTGGTGCTCAATGAAATCACCTCTGTGGCCCCCGTAACGATATCCTCGGTGGATAATTTCCCCTATTGGCTGTCTGTCGAGGCGGACGGGGAACTGAACAGCCATCCCGTGCTGCAGCTGACAGTGAAAAAAAACGCCGACATGCAGGCGTCCCGGGAGATTGAAGGCAGCGTCACCCTCTCTACGGGAGACGTCATCAAACTGAAGGTAAAGCAGGACGAAGACCTTCCCACCGGTTTCAATGCCGACGACGTCCTCACTTCCATCAACACGGAATTCGAGGCCGACTGGGCCGGCTGCAAGAAAATCTCCCTGGTAACCAGCAATGTCGATGTCAATGGTCAAACGCAGGTAACCACCACTGAGGTGGCCCTGCCCTGGGCGACAAGCGCCCTCACGGAGGAATGGCTGCCGGAAGGAGAGGCGGAGCGCATGGTGGCGGGCAAAGACCAGTGGGAACTGGTGTTTAACCTTACCGGCATGGAATCCCGTCCCAACTACAACTATTTCGGCCTGTATAACAAGTACACGGGCAAACTGCGCATCTTCTACTACATGGATCAGGCCCACATACCTTCCAACGACACCAACGACCATATGTGGTCCTTGTATTTCTCCGACGCCCTGGCCGAATTTCCCGTGTTCCAGTTTGGCATCCCCTACTCCGTGAGCGTGGGCGGCAGCTACAAGCAGGTCATCGGTTCTCCCAACATCCAGTACATGACCAGCGCCACCACCAGCCAGATGAGCCAGAGCTACAAGGTGACGCCCCGCGTGGGCTGGTGGGCTTACGATGTGGACATGTCGCAGCTCCGCCCCACTGCGATGACCGCGAAAAACGGCTACATTACTCCCGGTCTGCTGCTGTACGCCCAGGATAATGTTTACCTGAACTCTTTCCTGAAGGGAGACATCAACGGCAGTATCAACGGCAATATCAACCTGAATGCGCTGGCTCCGTCGGCAGTCAATGGGACGGGGTTTTCTTTGACAAACATTGTCGGGCGGGGCGAGAACCTGTTCAGTACGCAGATTATGGCCTATATGCTTATGGGGCAAATATCCGCCGGCCCCATGTCCATAGCGGCTGCCCGGGGTGCGCTGGGCGCCTGCATGGGGCTTGCCGGAATGATGAATGTTATGGACGGGACCGAGGATCCGGACATGGCACACCTGGGCCAAATCAGCCTGGATGCCTTCCTGAGCCTGAATGCCGAAATGGAAACACAGGGAAGCATTGGCGGCAATCGTTCCAACAAAGTCTCTTCTCCCAAGATTCCCTGGGACTACATCAAGCCAGACACGCATTTTGGAGAGGGCGTATGGAATATCGAGAACACCCCCGTCATTTATGTGCTTTCAGATGCCTACTGGTCCGATGTCAAAAACTTCCTCACCTTTGAGCTGGCAGAGGAAAAGGATGCTTCCGGCAAGGTTGTCCGCACCTATTTCAAAACGGTCAAGGACCCTTCTTTGTTGAATATCCGCCAGATTTCTTTTCTGGATCCCACCTCGATGGGCCGGGTATTCCTGAACGACAAGGTTTACGACCATACGGAGACGCCTGTTCAGGTGTTCCAGTCTTTCGGGGTCTTCCCGGGGGCGTCTGCAGGTTATACCAAAGATTTTCGCACCAGTCTGGGCATACCGGCCAGGACTGCCGTCCTTGCCAATGCCCCGTTTGATACGAAGACGTACAAGGACATTGTCTGGGTAAAGCTTCCCGTGGACGACAATTTGTTCCAATACGATATTCCGTCGGAACTGGCGGAGGTGATGGCCCCCCGCCAGAGTCAGCAGGCCGATGCTTCCAATCCCGAACTTGTGCGCCGGTACTTTGGCCCGTCCATGTACTACTTCAAGGTGAATCCTCCTGTAACTGAGGTGGATCAGGTGCAGTATGTGTCCGATCCCCAGGTTAAATTACCCTATGTTGTCAAAGACCTTGGCGACGGAAAAAAGGAATATTTGCTTTACAACCCCGACTATGTGGACTGGGTGGTGACGGTGAACATACAGGTCCGGCAGGAAGAGCGCACGCATGTCCTCACCAGAGCGTTCCTCCCGGAAGTGAGGGTTATTTCGTACAAAGAGCTGCCCGCCCTCATTGACCAGATGAAGGCCCGTCGTTCCCAGCTTTCCGAAAGCGTGGATTATGTGGCCGCCGACGAGATAATCGGGCGTGTCCGCCAGTACTATGATACCATAACAAAGAATTAGAATAGAAGAACATGAAAAAGACAGTCTTTTTGCTTTGCGCCGCCGTGGCGTTGTTTGCTTGTAGCAAAAATAACGTTGAGGACAAAGACGAAGGGTTCGTGCTGGTTGAAAAACTGAGCGATCTGGAGTATATCCAAGATATCCTTGTGACGGTGGACGATGACGGGAAGATTACCGGCTATAATGTGGGCGAAAACCTCAATGAGTCCGATCCTTCAGAGATTTCCGTGCCCGTAGATACGTATGAGCAGGCGCGTGACCTGTTTTTGAAATGGCTGCCGGAAAGCGCCAAGCCTTCCGTGAACGGGAACACTTACACCTGGGAAATGACGGACGAGGAGAACAAGTCCGAGGGGCAGGTGACCTTTACCGAAAGCACAGCCCCCGGCACTACCGCTACCATCAGTATCAGTGCATCGGGGACCAAGGTTCGCACGGTGAAATTCATTCCCTTCAGTGCCTGGCCGGAGAATTCATCGGCCATGGAGGAATACCTGGAGGACTATTATTACATGGGTGCGGAGATTCAGGTGAATGATAACAAGGGCGCCGGCACAGGAACGTATGTGGTCATCCGGGAGTGGACCCCGCAGGAAAACGGCATTATGATAAGGATCGATACTAAAAAATTTGACACCTGGAATGATGGTTATGACCGAAAGAATTGTTCCAGTATCGGTACTACCCAGACGGTAAGCAATGTCCTGCATCAGGGGAACAACTATGATTATTTTGTCAATATTTACGGGAAACAGCACAATTGGCCTGATTTGGACAACAGGTTCATGACATCGAAAAAAAAGACTACATGGTACGGTTTCGTGTACTATTACTATGTAAGGCTCAGTACCGGCGAGGCACATACGCTTGAAGATGGCGCGTTCAGTAATCCCAGCTATCGCAAGGTGTACATCTATTGGTTCAAACCTGACGGAAACAAAATAACAATCTGGTAATTTTCCATAAATAAATGATGAAAAAATTTCTTTGTATCACGACACTGGCTCTGGCGGCCGTGGCGGTCTTTTCCTGCAAGGAACAGAACCCGGACCAGACCGTCGCCGAAGCCAAGTTCAGCGACATGGCGTATCTGACGGACGGACTCATCGTAGAGGATGCGGCTGGGAACATCAGCGGTTATGTTTATGGAGCCGCTCTCAACGAAGCCAATCCATATGAGATTTTCGTTCCGGTGAACTCCTATGATGAGGCTGTCCATATTTTCTTGAAGCTGCTGCCCAAGGGCGCCCAGCTTACCACAAACGGGAAAACGCTTTCCTGGCCCATGACAGACCGCAAGGCCAATCCGGAGGGAGAGGCCGTGCTTTCTCCAAGCACCGCTCCCGGCGAGGCGGGCACGCTCACCATCGGCTCTTCCCGGCTGAGCGTCCATTTTGTGAGCGTCTGGCCGGAAAATGCCGACGATATCCGGGATTACATGAACGCCGTCTATCCTGTGGGCACGGTGGTGAGCAAGCCGGATGTCGGCGGTTTCGGAGAAGGGGACTATGTGGTGGTCCGGCAGTGGACACCCCAAGAGTGCGGTATCATGATTCAGCCGCTTGGCACCGACTATACCTGTGAGAGCATAGGGGACAAGAATTCCCTTCCTTCCAATAATTTCGTTCATCAGGTATTTCTGGCCCTGGAGGCCTGGCCCGGCTACAGCGAAGTCCTGGGCTCCCTGGATTACAGGTATCTGACCAGGCTGTCACGGGAAGCATCGGACGGAACGGAATGGTGTGCCGTGAATTTGAAGCACGACGGGGAGTACTGGCTGCTTTCCTCGTCGGCTACTCCCGTTCGCAGGGTTCTGTTTTATTGCTTCGCTCCGGAAGGAGACCAACTCAAGTGCTGGTCTGCTACGGCCGTGGTGAAGTTTGACCTGGATAAGCCTGTGACCTCCGTCCATGTGCCGGATTATGGTGACGGCGAAAATGGCAGTTGGACCAAATAATACCTGAGATGATGCGAAAGAAGAATATATTGGCGATTTTCGCCGTTGCAATCATGGCTGTCCCGGCCTTGTATTCCTGCCACAAAGAGGAGCAGCCCCAGCCGGAAGCCCCTGCCGTGGAACAGACCTCGGAGGGCGCTTATATCCTTACGGTGCAGGCCGTGAAAGAGGTGCCCACCAAGGCCCTTTCCGAGGCGGCGGACGGCAAAACCATCCATTTCTACTGGTCTGCGGAGGACATCGTTTCCGTTTACAAGGGTGAAGAGCTTCTGGGCTCGATGACACCGGTTCCCAGCAGCGGCAATGAAACAACCCTGAGCGGAGAACTGAGCTCCCTGCCCGAGCTGGGGGATGTCCTTACGCTGGTTCTCAGCCGGGAAGACTATTCCACCCAGTTGGGTACGCTGGAGTATATTGCCGGGAATTGCAACTATGCCGTGGCTTCCATCACCGTGAACTATATCCTGGAAAAAACCGTCACTACCACGGAGGCCCGGTTCCAGAACCGGCAGGCCATCGTGAAATATGCGCTCCAAAATGCCGATGGAGAGGCCCTCTCCGCTTCTCAGCTACTGGTGGGCGTTGACGGCGGTCACGCTTTCTATACCGTCAATCCTGTAGAAGCCGTGAGCGAGATGTATGTAGCCCTTCCGGCCTTTGCAGACAAGGAAGTCTCCCTGTCCGCCCGGGTGGGAAACGACATCTACGACCTCTCCACCTCCGGCATCACCTTTGACGGCGGCCTGTTCTACCGCATCACGGCCGGCCTGGAAAAGCAGGCGCTCAGCGGCATTTCCGTCAGTGGCCTGGGTGAATCGGGCCTGGACTATTTCTATGGCGGAGCTCCCGCCAGCGCGGCACGTTAATCTAAACTGGAACCAAAGATGAAAAAGATACAACTCCTATTTACAGCGCTTTTCCTGCTGCTGGGTGCGCAGGGCGCCTATGCCGGGGGCGGCAATTATTTTGAAGACACCGGCGGCAAGGGTAAAGGAACCCAGGAAGACCCTTATCAGATTAACTCGAAGGACGACTGGAACCGCTTGGTTTACAGCACGGACGGAATGACCCGGAACTATGAGGACAGAACCCTGAAAGGAAAATACATCAAGCTGTTGGTAGATTTGACCGTGAAAGATACCGAGCTGGTAGGACTCGTCCACCCTTTCCAGGGCATCTTTGACGGGAACGGCCATAGCATTAAGATGAGCTTGAACAGACCCTGGGGAAGCAAGACATTATCCGATTGCATGGAATATACGGCTCCTTTCCGCCATGTCGGAGACGGTGCCCAAATCAAAAACCTGCATGTTACGGGGGAAATTATAACCTGCTATAAGCACATGGCCGGCATTGTGGGCAAAGTGGTGCAGAATGCCAATGTGGACATTAACAACTGCCATGTCAGCGCGAATCTTACATCCAGTGTCTTGGAGCAACTTCTGTTCGAATTCATTGACAGCGGCTACAATGGCGGCCTTGTGGGAGAAGTGGAAGAGGGTGCCCGGCTCAGCGTGTCGGACTGCGCGTACGACGGTCAACTCGCCGGGGACAATTTCTACTTCAACAGCGCCGGCCTGGTGGGAGATGCCAAAGGAGCCGTTTCGCTCACCAACTGCCTCTTTGCCCCGGCTGCCGCCAATGTGAAGGCCGATGGCTTTGCAACGCTGGTGCGCATCAGCAACGCCTCCAATCTCAGCATCACCAACTGTTATTATACCCGGTCCATCGGAATCGTCCAGGGAACGGATGCCTCCGGCATGAGCGTGGCAGATTTGATTTCCGCGCTGGGCTCCCAATGGCGGGAACAAAATGGCAAGGCCGTTCCGGTCTGCTACTCTTTCACGCCATTCGCGGGCAGCGGATCGGAGGGAGACCCCTATCTGATTTCCTCCATAGAGAACTGGAACAACCTGGTTCGCGAGATGGTGGCCGGGAATACCTTCAGTGGGAAGTATCTGAAGCTCACCACCTCCCTTTCCGGCGTGGACAGAATGGCCGGCGAGAACCTGTTTTTCGGCGGCAACCTGGACGGTGACGGAAAAACCTTGAACCTTACCCTCAGCGGAAGCGGAGCCTGCATGGCCCCGTTTTACGGGCTCAAGGATGCCACCGTGAAGAACCTGGTTCTCAAGGGCTCCGTTGAAACAACGGGGCGGTGCCCTGCCGCCTTGGCCGGATTCGTACAGGGGAACACGCTCATAGAAAACTGCTTGAATTCCGCCAACCTCCGTTCTTCTTACGATGCCGATGTGGATGCCGGAACCTTTGTGGGCCGCGTGGACGCCTCCGCGTCGCTCACCATGAAGGGATGCCGCTTCGCAGACGGTAATATCTTATATACCAAGAGCAACAGCTTTTTCGCTGCGCAGACCAAAGGTTACGAAGGCGGCGGTTTCGTGGGTTACGCCCAGTCCGGCGCAAAGGTTACGCTGGAGAATTGCTACTTCAATCCCCAGATGCTGCTCGGAGTCAAGGGAGGCGACGAAAGTGATACCCAGTTCAATATGTTCGTGGGCGGAAAGAGCGACGCCGTGGTAACGCTCACCAACTGTTACTACTTTGCAAACACTTTCACGCAGTCCTGGATTGAACAGGGAAATCTCACCCCTCAGGCCAAGATGGCGTACATCATCGCCGGGGCCACCAACAACATCACGGTGGGCATGGAAGGAACCGCCACCTCATATAACGTGAGCGGAATCACCGCATACAAAGACGATGAAGGGAAGCAGCTTTCCGGCATGAAGGTGGGGAACACCATTTACGGCGGAGAAGGTGACGCTGTCAAGCTGCTCGTCAGCTTCTCCAAGGGAGGCGTAGACTACTATTATGCCACCACCGGCTCCACCGTCACCGGAACGGACAACAGCGGCAAGAACGACCATTGCACCCTCCTTGTGGGCGCCCCTCAGGACGGCGTGTATATCTATATCAGCGTAAGCGAAGTGCTTACGTTGCCGGAGACGGGCACCAGCAACGGCTCCGCCATTCATATTGCCGACAATGATATGCGTACCATCGCCCTGGTCCGTACGCTCAAAGGCGGCGCTTGGAACAGTTTCTGCCTCCCCTTCGACGTTCCGGCCGATATGGTCAAGAGCGTCCTGGGCGAAGGCACGGTGATCAAGGAACTGACGGCCTCCTCCTTTGAGAACGGCGCCCTGTCGCTCACCACCTTCTCGGAGGTGTCATCCATGACCGCCGGCAAACCCTATCTGGTGATGCCGCCGGCCGATGTGGTGAATCCCCGCTTCCGGAAGGTAAGGATAGTCGAAGTCAACATTCCGGCAGAGACATCCGCAGCCACCTTTATTCCTCTTTACGTACCGAAGAACTTCACCGCCCGCGACAAGAACATCCTCTTCATCAGCGGTGACGGCCGGCTTTCCTTCCCCTCCGACGGCAGCAGCATGAATGCCTTCCGCGCCTATATCAAACTCAAATAAATCCCCCAAAAAATGAAAAAAATTTTTTATTGTTTGATTGCTTTATCCCTGCTGGCAATCTCCTGTACCAAAGATGAACCCAAAAACCAGAAGGTGGCCGTGCTGCTTCCCGACTCCGCTGTCTTGGACCGCTGGGCTACGGACAAGAGCAACCTGGAGTCCATCTTCGGCAAATATGGCTTCCAGAGCACTTTCTATACGGCCCCCGAGACGGCGGAAGGCGCCACGCAGCAGGTTGAGCAGCTGCGGAAGGCCATCAAGGACGGAGTAAAAACCATCGTCCTCACCGCCATTGACTATAAGAAAATCAACGACTCCGGCTTGCTGGAGCAGTACCCCGACGTGAAGGTGGTCTGCCACGACCGGCTGGTGCTGGACAATCCGCGCATTGCCTACATCTCTTCCACCGACACCCGGGAGATTGGCCGCATGCAGACCATGTTCCTCCTCAATCATTTCCACGCCTGCGGAGCGGCTTCCCTCACCATCGAGTTCCTCGGGGGTCCGGAGACCGACATGAACGCCAAGGATTACTTCGAGGGCGCCATGGAACTGCTGGGGAAGTACATCAGTGACGGCAGCCTGGTGGTAAAGAGCGGCAAGACGTCCTACAGCCAGGCAAAGGCCGACAGCTGGAACATTGCCGACGGCAAAAAGGCCATGCAGGACCGCCTGGAAAGCTATGGTTTGGGAGAGTGCCCGGATCTGGTTCTGGCGGCCAACGACAACCTGGCCCAGGGCGCTGTGGAGGCGCTTGCCCAGGCCGGAATCACCGACCTTCCGGTCATCACCGGCCAGGACAACACCGTCATGGCCCAGAGCAATATCAAGAGCGGCAAGCAGGCCATGACCTTGGACAAGAACCTCACCGACATGGCGTACAACACCGCGCTGTTCGTGAACAGCCTGATGTCCGGCTCCTCCGTACAGACCCGTGAAAATTTCACGGTGGGCGGTGTCACCATCCCCGTACTCTACTCCAAGATTACCCTGAAGACCATCGACAGCTATTAGTATAAAAACAGACACCCGTCTTCCGAATGTGTATTAAACAGTTTGTCATTTTTCCGCTTGTCGGCATGCTGATGCTGACGGCTGCAGGATGCGGCCGCAACGATGCCGGCACTGAGCAGCAGGTCATAGCCGACAACCTGCTGCAAAGTGCCTACCGGGCACGCCAGTTTCAGCGGATAGAGACACTTGCCGACAGTCTGAGGAATGTTGGCAGCATCAGCGACCTCAAGTATGACTATTGGATGGGCTATGCCAACGACAAACTGATGCGCAAGCGCCTGGCCGAGTTCTACTGGACGACGGGTGTTTCCACATTCGACCCCGGGTACAACAAGGAGGAAACCGAGGTGTATGCCGAGATGGCCAGCCGGCTGGCGGGGCTGAAATGCACGATGGGCGAGTACGAGGAAGCCTTGAAGGTGGCGGACAAGGCGGTCGCCGAGTTGCAGCAGATGGGCTGCGACACCACCAGCAACTTTACCAACCTGCTCATTTACATCGGCTTCTGCCAGAGCCACATCGGACAACAGGACGAAGGCACGGCGGCCGAGACCCTGGAGAAGGCCTTTCAGCAGCACCTCGGCTTCATACGCCGGCAGGAGTCGGGCGAAGCCTATCGCCTGGCCATCATCGGCCTGACGAACATCTGCTACAACTACTCCAATCTCGACGACTACGAAAACCTGCTGTTCTGGGCCAACCGCTATGACAGTCTGGTAAACTGCTATGGCAGGACGGGGCTGGCTGCCGACGTATACATCGACAAGCAGCATGGCCGCTCCAGCGTGTTCCGCGCCAAGGCTCTTGATGGCCTCGGAAGGAAAGCCGATGCGGACAGTGCCTTCGCTGAATTCCGCAGGACACGCTTTAGCGAGACGCCCGACGGCGCAATCCTGGCTGCCGGCTATCAGATGTCCGCCAACAAGTGGCAGGACGCTGCCGAGAGTTGGAATTATCTGGATGAATTCAGTGACCAGTTTTCCGAGGGCTACTCGCTGGAGGACATCCAGCTCACCTTCTTGATGAAATACGAGTCCAACCTGAAGGCGGGCCGCATGGACTCGGCCATGGCCACGGCCATGGAGATTCTTTCGAATCTGGACTCGACCATCAACGTGACACGCCGCACCAGCGTCATCGAGCAGGAGACCATCCGCAGGAAGGAAGCGGAGATGACGGCGGAGAAGGCCCAAATGGAGAGACGGCGGTGGTTGGACCGGGTGGCCGTCATGACAGCCATCATCTGTGCCCTTTTGATTTACATCTTCGTGCATAACCGCATGTCGGCGAGACTGAAGAAGTCCCACGAAGAGCTCAGTGTAGCCTACGACCGGCTGGAGGAGACCACTGCGGCCAAGGAGCGCATAGTGAGTGAGCTGCGCATTGCCCGTAACATACAGATGTCGATGGTGCCGGGCGTGTTCCCGGACATGGGGGGACTTGACTTGTACGCCTCCATGACGCCTGCCAAGGAGGTAGGCGGCGACCTCTACAACTATCTGCTGCTGGGCGACAAACTTTACTTCTGCGTGGGTGACGTCAGCGGGAAGGGTGTGCCTGCCTCGCTGTTCATGGCACAGACCACGAGCCTGTTCCTCACGCTGGCCAAGCAGGGAAAGAGTCCTGCGGAGATCTGCACTTGTATGAACGATGCCCTGTCGGACAACAGGACCAATATGTTCGTGACCTTCTGGCTCGGACTTGTGGACCTCAATACCGGACACCTCTCCTACTGCAATGCGGGCCATAATCCCCCCGTCGTCGGTTGTGGCGATGACGGCGTCGCGTTCCTGACAATGCGCCCCAACCTGCCCATAGGTATCTTGCCGGGGATGGAATACCAGGGTGAAGAACTGGAAAGCATCAAGGGCCGGTCACTCTTCATCTATACCGACGGACTGAATGAGGCGGAGAACAAGGAGAAAGAACAGTTTAGCGACAAGCGGCTGCTTGACATCCTTCGCCGGACACCCTTCGGCTCATCCCGGCAGATGATAGAAATGCTCAGCGCCCAGGTTGAGACCTTCCGTCAGGGGGCTGAACCGAACGACGACCTCACGATGATGTATCTCCGAATAGCGCCTTAAGCCTGGTTGTGGGGGAGCCGTAAAAAATTACACAGTCCATGAAAGTACGCCAATTTTTCATCGTGATGGCAGCGCTGGCGCTTTGCGCATGCGAAAAGCGCAATGCCGAGCCCGCCGTAGTTCCGGAGGTGAGTTCCGACGCCGTTTTCGCCTATTTCAAGGAGATCAATGCCGTGCCGCGCCCCAGTATGCACGAAGACAAGATACGCGCGTATCTGAAAGATTTTGCGCAGAAGCAGGGGCTGCGCTGCCGAGAGGCCGGCGGCAATATCATCATCTACAAGGACGCCACGGCAGGCATGGAAAATGTCCCCACGGCAGTGCTGCAGACCCATATGGATATGGTGTGCGTGGCAGCGGAAGGCTACAATATCGACTTCCTCACTACCGGCATCGAGCAGGAGACCGTGGGAGGGTACATCCAGAGCAAGGGGAACAGGACATCCCTGGGAGCCGACAATGGAATCGGCATGGCGATTGTCCTGGCCATCCTGGAGAGCAGGGAAGTGAAGCACGGCCCGCTGGAGTGCCTGTTCACCTGGAACGAGGAAAGCGGCATGAGCGGGGCGGCGGCGCTGGAGCCCGGCATCCTCACGGGCAAGTACATGCTTAATATCGATTCTGAAGAGGATGGTTTCCTGCTGGTCGGAACGGCCGGCAGCGTGAGCGTCAACGCAAGCAAAACCTTCACGCCCGAAGCGGTTCCCAAAAACCATTATTCTTTTATGATCCGCGTAAGCGGTCTCGCCGGCGGGCACAGCGGCGTGAAGATTAACGACGGCGGCGCCAACGCCAATAAACTCATTGCCGACTTTCTGGCCGGAGAGCCCATTGACTACCGCCTGGTCAGCCTCGAAGGCGGATCTGTGGCGAACGCCATCACCACACAGTCCACGGCCATCGTCCTCGTCCCGGTCGATGACGCTTCCGCTTTCTTGGAGCATTTCGACCATTTCATGGCTGCCGCCAAGGCCAAGTACCAGGATGTGGACCTGGACATGAGCTGTGAAGCGCACAACATCATCGGCACCCTCCAGTGTCTCCCGACGGAAGCGTCTGACTGCCTCATCGGCGGCCTGTCCGCATCCCCGCAGGGCGTCATCGAGTGGAGTTCGGTGGTGGAGGGCATCTTTGAGCTTTCCAACAACATCGGCATCGTGCAGACGGAGCCGGACAACTGGTATGTCAGGGAAATGCCCCGTGGCTTCAATATGCCCGGCCTTGAGCGCGTGGCGGATGGTATCGTGGCCGCTTTCGACGGGGCCGATGTCACCCTGACCGACCGCTTCGCGCCCTGGTCTCCGGACATCAACGGATCCCTCATCACGTATGCCCAGGAAGTGTACAGGGGAATGCACGACTACCCGATCAATCTTTTCATCGTGGGCGGCGGCGTGGAAGCCTCCATGTTCTCGGTCACGTATCCCGACATGCAGATCATCTGCTACGGGCCCACCATCCTGGATGCCCATACCATCCGGGAGCGCGTTGAAATCAAGACCGTCGATAACGTCTGGAAATACACGCTCCATCTGCTGGGGGAGATGTCGGAATTGAAATAGTTTGGGTGGGGCCCCTGCAAAGCATAGATTTGGCGGGCGTAGCTATAAGCGGCGGCTTCTGCCGCCGGTGTACCGTACACGGTGAGTCATCGTTGACAAGAGTTCGTAGAGCTTCGTGCGTCCAATTCCCAATTCATGGGCAAGGGCTGTTTTGGAGATGGTGGAATTCACGCGAACGATCTCTACAAGCCGGTCTTCTATTGATTTGTTCGGATTTGTTCGGAATGAGGGTCAACGGACTTCACTATGACCTTGAAGGAAGACGGCTCTGTGAAGATATACTCTGCCGGTGGATTTCCATTGGCTTTAAGTTCATCAGCCACGAGTCCGATGCCCATTCCAAAGCGGTTGACAAAGTTCTGGGCCTTCATCATGTGAGTTTTACAATTGTTTGTATAATTAACTTTAGTTCCGTGCAAAAGTAGCACTACAGCAGTTATGCTGCGAGGCGACTTCTGCTAATTTGTTGATTTATAGTAAAATTATTGTGTAATTG
>CAJOLS010000076.1 GCA_905235535.1 uncultured Bacteroidales bacterium | reverse complement strand
TTCACCCATAGGCCCCCCTATGGCCAAAAATTTTCAAGAAAAATTTCCACAAAAATAAACTATAAATAAAAATATCAATCATTTCAAAACAGACTCTTAGAAGTATGAGAAAAAATGTGTATATTCACAGACTCTGCTTATGAACAATCCGGTGGTCTATGCCAAATAATTTGTATATTTATAACGTTATTTTTCAATCACTAAATCTAATGCCATGCAGTATCACGTAGTAACTTTCACACACACCAAAATTTTTGGTTGGGCCGTCTATCTTCATGCCCACGTCAAGTATCTGAAAAAGCTTCTGAAAGAAGACAAACTCCAGATTTCCGGTCCCGGCGTGGGTACGCCCGTGCGTAGCGCACAGCTTGTCTTCAAGGTGACCGACAGGGACGAACTGGACCGCCTTGTCGCCGGCGACCCCTATTCCATCCACGGCCTTGTGGCTTCCTCTACGGTCAATTTGTGGGATGTCAAGGTGGGCAGCATGCTCAAACCCTCTGTTCCGGACGCAGACGGCACCAAGTATTTCAGGGCAACCTACGAACTCAAGGAAGGCACGGACACCTCCGCCGTGGAGGCCGCGCATGAAGCCTATGTGGAGAATTTGCTCAAGGAAAAGAAACTCCGCGCCTCCGGTCCGTACGTGAACAACCCGCTTGCCGGCCTGTCCATCCTTTCCGTAGCCGATGCCGCTGCTGCCGAGGCCATTGTGAAGGCCGATCCTTATGTGGAAAACCTCGCTGCCGCTTGGCAGGTCATTCAATGGGATCCCAAATTCGGAGATTTCAAATAGCCTGCAATAACCCTTGGATATCATGAAAACAGGGCTGGCCGACAAGTCTTTTTGACTTACGGCCAGCCCTTTGCCGGAATGCTGGGAAACGGTTGCCCTACTGTTCGTCGGCCAGCGCTTCGCGTACGGCGCCCCGGACTTCCTTCACCTTCTTTTCAAAACGGTTGATTCCACCCAGGGTGACAAGGAAGGAGATGCCTTCGGAAATGATTCCCAAGCCAATCAGTATGCTGAGGGTCTTTCCTGCAGCAACGGGGTCGCGCAGGCCGAGGAAGCCGAGAACGGCGCCGCAGATCCCCAGAATGAGGATGCACCACCAGTATTGGAACGCAACCTGCTTGTAGTCAAAAGCCTTTATGGCGATAATGATGCCTTCCACCATAATCCAGAGGGCAAAGATGATGGGAAGGGAGGCGGTGACCAGCAGCTGGTTGCCCAGCAGGATGCAACCTACAATAATCTGGAAAACGGCCGACAGGACCCGTGTTCCGCTGTTGGGAATGAAATGCTGGAGATTAAGGATGGTAATGAGTTCAACAATACCCGAAGTCAGCGTGATAATACCCATGAGCCAAGCCAGGGAGAAAAGGGCTCCGCCGGGGTTGGTAAGGCAAAGAATGCCAAGAAGGATAAACAGGCCGCCCGTTACGGCGATGAGGATTTTGATTGAATTACGCATGGTGATGAATTAAAAGGTTTTAGATTTGTTCCATATACTTCCCCGGGGAAATGCCTTCCCCGGATTTGAAGAATTTGCAGAAACTGGAAGGAGAGGAGAAGTTCATCAGGTTGCTCACTTCTTTTACCGAGTATTTCTTACTGGAAAGGAGGGTCTTGGCCTCGGCCATGGTGTACTCCTGGATAATGGCTCCGGGAGACTTTCCGGAAAGGAGCTTGATCTGTTTTGAAAAATATTTTGGCGTCAGGTTGGCAATACTGCTGTAGAAGGTTATCCCGCGTTGGTTCCGGCAGTTCCGCTTGACATTTTCCAGGAAGGACAGCAGCAGAGACCTGTTGGCTGTCTGTATTTCCTCTTTTTTGTGCTGTCCCGGCTTCTGTAATTTTGCCACAATGAGGGTGGAAAGGATGCGGGCATATCCTGCGATAATTCCGCCTTTCGACTTCTCGGGAACCATCAGGAGCAGTTCTTTGGCCGAGAAAAAGAGTTTTTCCGCAGCACGGAATTCGTGCTGGGAAAGGGAAAAAAGGAAAGGATGCCGGGTTTCCAGGGCAAGACGGAGAATACGGTTGGCGTCGTCCAGGTCTATCAGCGTATTGAAGTATTTGCTTTTCCCTGCAAAATAAAGGAGTCTGCAGTCCGGAGAGATTTCCACGGCTTCTATCGGCTGTCCTCCAAGTGTGACCATCGCATTCCTGGGGCCGATGGATAATCGCACTCCTCCGGACGTGAGTGAGATGCTTCCAGACCGGCATACGACAATGGAAAAGGAGTCCGGATAAAGGGGGAATTGATTCTGGGCGATGAGACTTTCAAGGCGGGCGGTGGCGTTTACTTTTTCGTGGTACCAATGATAATTGTCGGCCAAAATGGCGAACTCTCCAAAGGAAACAGCGCCGGTGTCGTGGGTCTCTGTCATTGTGCGTGCTCTCTTATAGCGTCCATAAAGTTATCGAATTATTCTTTGATGTCAAAAAGAAATCGGAACCAGGAGGGAATATGGAATATATTTAGATACTTATGGAACATCGTTCGAACGAGGGATTTCTTACCTTTGCATTATGCGGCCCAGTATTGTCCAGTTGTTTATTTCCCTGCTCCTGATAGCAGGAATCATCTTTATCCTGTTCGTCTTTCTTTTCAAAGGCGGAAACATCACCCATAGGCAGCTGTGGAACATCTTGCTGGGCCTGTTCATCTTTGTCCTGCTTGTCCTGAACCTGCGTCCTCACTGGTCCATCGAAAAGAAGCACAGGAAGTTTTTTGAAGATTTCATCTCAGGAACAGACACGACTCTGCAGCAGAAGCTGTTTGCCAATCCCGCCCTCGCGGACGTAGATCCCGCTTACTCCACTTTCTCAAAACTTATCTCCGGGCGTTTCCAGGGAAGCGTAACCCATAACAACAGCGTTGAAATCATCACCGACGGGCATCGGAAATATGAACTGCTGCTTCAGGACCTGGAAAATGCCAGGGAATCCATTAATATGGAATACTTCCATTTTGGCGCCGACAAGGGAAGCCGCGAGGTTCGCGATATGCTCATCAAAAAGGCGCAGGAAGGCGTAAAGGTGAAATTCATCAACGAAAACGTCGCAAATATGCCCATCATCCACCGCTATTACAGCAGTATGAAAAAAGGCGGCGTAGAGGTGATCCGTTTCACGAATATCCACCATCTGTTAGGAGATTTCCTGACGAAACTCAACTACCGGAACCACCGGAAGATTGTGGTCATTGACGGCAAAATCGGCTATACAGGGGGCATGAACATCAATGACCATTACTTCCGGCAGTGGCGGGACACCCACCTCCGCATCGAAGGAGAAGCAGTAGCCTCCCTTCAACTCATTTTCCTGAATTCCTGGGTTGTTTCCGGCGGCAAAATGGATGAACCATATCCTTACTATTTCCCGGAAGCCGATGACCAGAAGGATAACCGGCTCATCCAGATCATAGCAGATGAGCCGGGGCTGAACTTCCATCCCATCGAAACCAGTTATGAATGGGCGCTAATGCATGCAAGGGACTATTTCTATATCCAGACACCCTACTTCGTTCCCTCCAAGCCGGTATTGTCGGCCCTCAAAGCCGCCGCCCTCAGCGGGGTGGATGTCCGCATCATGATTCCGATGCATGCCGATACCTTTTTCATGGGACCGGCCAATAAATCCTTCTTCCGGGAATGCCTGTCTTCCGGTATCCGAATCTTCCTCCGCGACGGCGAGTTCATGCATGCCAAGACCTTTGTTACAGATGACTACCTTTCCTGTGTGGGCACCGCCAACGTGGACAATCGCAGTTTCTTGCTAAACTACGAAGACAACGCCTATCTCTATGACCGGGAACTGGCCCTTGAATGCAAAGCTATCTTTGAGAATGATTTGAAGCAGTGTGAAGAAATTACCCTGGAAGATGTGATGGCCTGGAAATGGTACCAGCGCTTCCCTCAGTGGCTAGTCCGACAGGTGGCGCCTCTTCTGTAACAGGTGTAGTTCCTTAAAATTCAAGGATTTCTCCTAAAAAATAGGAGATACGGAAATTATTGCTATCTTTGCATTGTAACTTAGAGTCTACTTTTACGAGTGCAGCAAAAAAAATATCAATCATTTCAAAACAGACTCTTAGTTTGGAAAAGAAGCGATGAAACAGAAACTCACAGCAAAAGAAGAGGAACTGATGAACATTTTCTGGGCCCATGAGCCCTTGTTTATCAGTTGAGATAATGAAAAGGATAGCCTTTGTTTTGCTGTGGATTATGGTCTGCGTGCCACTGGGGGCGCAGACCACCCACCGCGATTCCGTGCTGGCCCGGGCGCGGTATCTTAAAAGCATATACCGCATAGATGAGGCGACAGAACAGCTTTCTGCCCTTGTCCGACCGGGCGCCATGGACGAAGGCGTCCTTTCCGAACTGGCCGACTGCCATTTCCAGAGCGGAGACCTGGAGGGCGCGGCCGGGACGTATTTCATGCTTTCGGCCCGCCAGCCGGAAAATATTCTCTATCAGATCCGGCTCATGCAGGTTTACTACCGGCTTAAAGCTTTTCCCCAGAGCATTCAGGCCGGTCTGGCGGTGCTGCAACGGGATTCCATCCCCGCCGTGGTAAGCTATATCGGCGACGGATTCGGCCAGATGGGACAGGCCGATTCGGCCCTGTGGTATTATCGGCGTTCCCTGGCCATGAAGCCCCGGAACGAAACCACGCTCTCCAAGGCCATGGGCATCCTTCTCGGGAAAGGGGATTTCGACGGGGCGATATCGTTGGCCGAACCCTTTCTTTCCGAGGATCCGGACAATGTCACCATAGCGCCGCTGAAAGGCCTTGCGCTGTACTCGAAGGGAGATTATGAGCCTGCCGTCAAGGTATTCCAGCGGCAGGAGGACATAGGCAACGACAGTTACCCCATCCATTATTATCTGGGACAGAGTTACTGGCATACCCAGGTGATATACAGGGCCGAACAGGAGCTTCTGGCCGCCTGGCAGACAGATTCCAGCGACGTGAACCTGGCATACTCCATTGCCGCCGTGAAGGCCGAAGCCTACCGTCCCTTTGAGAAGGATGTGAAGCTTTGGTTAGACAAGGCGCTGGAGATGCTGGAGCCGGACCATGCCGTCCTCTCCCGGATTCACCAGCAATACGGCCTGGCGTATTACAAAAGGCAGGATTCCTGGGACCAGGCCATCGGCCACTACATGCAGGCCTATAAGTACAACCCCAAGTTTATATCGGCCCTCTCTACCATCGCCTATTGCTATCAGCAGAAAAAAGACTACAAACAGGCCGTGGAATGGTATGAGAAATACCTGAAAGTGGCAAAACCGGGTTCCAAGGGCTATGAATTTGCCGAAGCCAACTTGGCTTATATCAAATCCGAACTGTTTATGGAAGAGGCCCGGTAGGGAGGTAATTCCACCGCTTCATTTCAGGTTCCTCGTACACCGTAGGGCCTGTTTTCGTGCCCGAGACCTTCCGTTCGAGACGCTTTCGGTAAACATGATGGACGGGCAGTATTTCGTTTCGGCCCTTACGGAAAAAAAGGAAGGGGCCACCGTTTTGATGATGGCCTTTTCCTTCGATGAGGGCATCGGAATAGGAGAAACCCTTACTATCGGCAACTGCTTTTTTGGCCCCTACGGTATACACCACTCACCCCTCCGGAGGAAGAGTATTCCTGAAGGAGAAAAGGGACAACAACCTTGTGCTGCGTTTTGAGGATATCCGTTTCGTCATAGACCGGGGTGAATATCAGGTGAACGGAGACCTGGCTTTTACGGTAGGGAAAACGAACGGATAATCCGGACTTTACAGCTTGTCGTAGGCTTCGATGGCTTGTGACAGGCGCTGCTCCAGCTCGGAGAGGAGATACAGCCCGTCGGCATTTTCCTTCAGGCCTTTCAGCCTGAGCGGGATGCCTGCCGGAGGATTGTCGTAAGTGAGCGTGCTTTCGGCCCGCAGCTGCTCGGCTTTCGCATATACCAGCAGGAGGTCTGCATAGTGGTTGCCATCGGCCCCTTTGAAACATTCAAAGACCAGCTTGCCGCCAATGGGCGTGCGTTTTTCTGCAGAACCCGTCAGGTCCGGGATTTCCGCATCCAGGGCGGCCAGTACGCTGCCGATGTTGGAGTCGTGGCCACATAGGAGCGTGAACACTCTTTTTTCGTTCTGAATCTCGCTCAGAATAGTCTGGAGCAAGGGATGTGCCACGTTGACGGCAACGGAGGGCGCGGTGAAAAGGACGTCGCCATACCATTCCTTTACGGAAGAGACCGTTACCCAGTCTTCGAACGTGAGCGAGTGGCCGAATGCGGCTTTGTTGTCATCGGGCTCCTCGTAGTATTGCAGGGAAAGGGCGTCAGAGACGGAATACGCCATTTTGAGACCGCCGGTCATAAAGGGCTCTTGGTACAGCTCGAAGCCGACGGCGGAGGGGAACTGGCTGAAGGAGGTGGTGTCCGGGTAGGCGGGCGCACGGGTAATGTCAATTACCCTTTCTAAAAGGGCATATCCATCGGCAATGCCTTTATTGAGGTCCTCTCCGAACATTTCCCGGATTTCCTTCTGGGCCTGGCTGATGAACTGGTCCGAAATTTTGGTAATCTGCGGGTTGAATACCGGGTCCATCGTATCGAACTGCACGTTTATCTCCACGCGGGGATTCTTTCCAGGTAGCGCGGCGTTGGCAAACTGCCGGGCCGTTACCTGGCAGCGCTGTTTGGCGTTGGCATAAAAGCGGAATGTGCTCTGGTCGGCAGTATAACTGGTTACGAACCCTTTCTTGCTGAGCCATTGGTTGAAGAAATCTCCCATCTTGCTCTCCAGTCTCTCTCCCCTGGGGGTGAGGTGGCTGGGCGTTCCCTCCCAAGGGAACCACTGGTAAGCGGGGTTCGTGAGGCGCGTGAGCACGGAATTCTTGCTCACCAGCGGAGAGCGGATGTTGTGCCGGCTCAAGACCACCAGCTGGTCCAGCGTGTAGTTCTGTTCAAAATTCTCGGAGCGGGCCACCCATTCAGTCGTGTTCTGCCCATCCGGCTGCTTGCCGTCCCGGCAGCCCTGCATGGCCTGGAGGAAACAGACCGCCAGCAGGAAAATAAGTCCTTGTTTTTTCATCTTTTTTCGCTGTAAATTATGTACAAAGATACGCAAAAATTGTTTCGGCCGCAATTGCGAGGGCGTATGACCATAAGATTTGAACTCGGGACAAGAAAGAAGATGGCGGGGGGGCGAAGATTTTCATTGACCCTTCTACCTTACAGATGGCCGTATCGTGGTTGTCCCCGTATCCATGTTTCCCGATGTTAAGCGGCTTGCCAAAATCCAGCGGAAGGACTATATGATTATGGACGACCAGTATTTCTCTTTCGACGCCATTAGCTGATACGCTCTCGGTGTCATGCCGGTGAGCCGTTTGAAATATCTGGAGAAATGAGAAGGCGCAGGAAAATTCAATTTGTCGGATATTTCGGCCGAGGTAAGGTCGCTGTGGTGCAGGAGAATCTTTATTCGGGAGAGCAGCGCCTCGTCAATCCATGAAGATGCAGTTTTCCCGCTCTGTGCCGATATAATTTTGCTGAGATGCTCCCGACTGAGGCCGATTTCTCCGGCATAGAACTCCACGTCGTGGTGCTGCTCACAATGGTCATTGATGAGTGCGATAAACTGGTTAAAAACGCTGAGGCTCCTCGTCTGGCCGACGAGGGGTCTTGATTGCTGGAAAAGAATCAGGGTCCGAAGATACTGCATGATGGAATCACAGCAAGCAAGAATGGCTTCATCGGAGAGGGTCTCGGCATGCAGGAGCGCCCAGAGACTGTCGGTAAGAAAAGTGTAAGCGGTCTGGTCCGCAACGGAAGGCCGAATGGTGAAATCCTGCATCCGGTGGAGAAAAAGGGGTGGAACCTCTCCGTGCATGACATCGGCCAGGAATGCCGGACTCAGCTGGATGATCTGCATGTTGAAGTCCGGGCTGCGCTCCTGCTGCGTCATAATGCTGTCCGGAGTAATCACCATAATATCACCCGCTTCATAGTGGCGGGGGAGAAGGTTGACGCTGATGTCCACGCTGCCGCTTT
>CAJOLS010000075.1 GCA_905235535.1 uncultured Bacteroidales bacterium | reverse complement strand
CGCCAAGGACGAGGGCGCCCACCTGGCCCGCACCGTCTATGAAGACGCCCGCACCAGCGGCAACTGGCTCATCATCAGCGCCATGGGCCGCAGCGCCGGTCACCTGGCCCTGGGTATCGGTGAGGCCACTCACTGCCCCATGACCATCATCCCGGAGATGTTCAACAAGACCACCATCACCTTGGACAAGATTGTGAACCTGGCCCTTTCCGCCATCCTCAAGCGCAACATCCTGGGCGTTCCTTACGGCACCGTAGTGGTGGCCGAAGGCGTTTTCCACGACCTGGATCCCCAGGAAATCAAGAACGCCGGCGTGTCCATGACCTATGACGAGCACGGCCACCCCGAGCTGGGCAAAATCTCCAAGGCCGTCCTGTTCAACGACATCCTGGAGAAGAAGTTCAAGGAAATCGGCCTCAAGGTAAAGACCCGTCCCGTGGAAATCGGTTACGATGTCCGTTGCCAGGACCCTATTGCCTACGACCTCACTTATTGCTCCGAGCTGGCCATGGGTGCCTACGAGCTCTTCAAGAAGGGTGAAACCGGCTGCATGGTGTATGTAGATGCATTCGGAGAGTCCCATCCGCTGTACCTCAAGGACCTGCAGAACGCCGAGGGCAAGATTCCTCCGCGCCGCGTGGCCATCGAAGGCGGTACCTCCCAGAACTACTTCAACCACATCTGCCACTTCATCACCCCGGCCGATTACGAAGCCGCCAAAAAGTATGTGGCCAACCCCGAAGCATACGACTTCAAGAAAATCCTGAACTGGTAATCCCGTGCTCAAAAGCCAGAAATGCGTTTGGGTTCTCCTGGCAGCCTGCTCTCTGGTGGCAGGCTGCCGGGAGACCATTGTTCCCCAAGGAGAACCGGAACCCGGAGAAAGGGTTTATACCGGCTGCATTCCCCAGAATCCGGACCATGTTCCCCAGTTTTACCTGGACCTTCCGGAGGGATGGGACCTGGACAAGATTCAGAAGGGCGTATGGACAGAAAACTGTAGCATTCGCATTCAGGCCTCGGAAAACGGAGCGGAATCCACAGTGTTCACCGCCCAGGAAGCCAAGGTGAAAGCGCACGGCAATTCCACCCTGAAATCCTACCCCAAAAAGCCCCTCACCGTCAATCTCTCCCAGCAGGCCAATTTCCTGGGCACCGGAAAAACCAAGCACTGGGTGCTGCTGGCCAACTGGATGGACCGCACCCTGTTAAGGAACGACGTAACCTTCGAACTGGCCCGCCACACCAGCTTGGAGTGGACTCCGTCCGGTACTTTCGTGGAACTGTATGTGAATGGAGAATACCGCGGCATCTATTGGCTGGGAGAAAAAGTGCATGCCGAAGGTTCCCATTTCAAGTGCGATTATTTCTATTCCTATGACACCAGCGACCGGGAAGAGCATGATTTTGACACCCAGCACGGCCATTGGAAGAAATCTACGGCCGTAGGAGGCATTCCCGTAGAGCTCAAATCCCCGGACAGGGACGACTACACCCCCGTGCAGTTCAATTCCATCCTGATGCAGGCCAAGAGCGCACTCTATAGCGTCGAGGACGCCATTATGAGAGGAGACAAACCCAGTACCGTGATGGATATGAACACCCTGTGCGACTTTTACCTGATACAGGAAGTGTGCTCAAACGGGGAAACCCAGTTCCCCAAGAGTACCTTCCTCTATTACAGGGAAGGGAAAATGTACTGGGGACCGGTATGGGATTTTGACTACGGCACCTTTACTCCGGAGCGCCACGGCCTCCCGCTCAAGAGCGCCCTCTATTATTATGTCCTCTGGACCAATCCGGAGTTCAAGAACCATCTGAAGCATCGTTGGTCCATACTCAAACCCATTTTCAAGAAGACCGTCCCCTACATAGACCAAAGGGCAGCCTTTATCCGGGAAGCGGAGAAGCGCAACCACGAAATGTGGCCTTGTTATCCCAACCCCCTTTCCGAAGATCCCAGCGGACTGGTCAACGGAGACGAACTTCTTTCCTTTGACGAAGCCGTAGCCCGTCTCAAACAGTCCCTTCTGGATCGAATTGAAGAGTTGGATCTGGAAATCAACCGCTTATGAAACTGATCTACCAACTGCTGCCGCGCCTTTGGGGGAACGGCCGCTTTTCCGGCATAGACCAGGCAACCCTTCAATATCTGAAAAATACCCTGGGAATGGACTGCCTGTGGCTCACGGGCGTCATTCGGCACGCAACCTATACGATAGACCGGGGCTGTACACCTTCCAATTCCCAGATAGTGAAGGGAAACGCCGGCTCTCCCTATGCCATCAAGGACTATTTCGACGTCAATCCCTATATGGCCGATGAGCCGGAAAAAAGGATGGATGAATTCCGTGCCGTGGTGGACAGGGTACACGCAGCCGGTCTTAAACTACTGATCGATTTTGTCCCCAACCACGTGTCCCGCGACAATGTGAACCTGGGGCAGGAGGATGACAAAACCGTTCACTGGGCCCCTGAAAACGACTTTTTCTACTTCCCCGGAGAAAGCCTCCGCCTGCCGGTTCCCGCCCTGGGGAAGCCCTTTGAGGAGTATCCTGCCAAAGCTTCCGGCAATGCCTTTACCTCCTCTCCCGGCATCAACGACTGGTTCGAAACCATCAAAATCAACTACAGCGACTTCCACACCGGCACCTGGGACAAAATGCTGGATATCGTACGCTTCTGGGCATCCTTAGGCATAGACGGATTCCGTTGCGATATGGTGGAACTGGTGCCTTGGCAGTTTATGCAGTGGCTCATTGCCTCCATCAAGAAAGAATATCCCGGAACCCTTTTTGTGGCCGAGGTGTACGAGAAGGAAAAATACCGGATGTATGTGGAAGAAGTGGGCTTTGATTTACTCTACGATAAATCCGGATTATACGATACCTTACGGGCTATAACCTGCAGCAATGCTTCCGCTAAGGGAATCACTTGGAACTGGCAGTTCCTGGGAGACCTGCAGCCCCACATGCTCAATTTCCTGGAAAACCACGACGAGCAGCGGCTGGCATCGGATTTCTTCTGTGGCAGCTCCGAGGCAGGCTATGCCGCGCTGGCGGTATCGGCCCTTCTGAACAACGCTCCCTTCATGCTCTATTTTGGGCAGGAAATGGGGGAGAGGGGCATGCAGGCCGAAGGATTCAGCGGCCTGGACGGGCGCACTTCCATCTTTGACTGGTGCAGTGTCCCCGCTCTCATTCATCCGGACAAAAAGGTTCTGAAACGATACCGGGAAGTGCTGCAATGGGCCCGGATGCCCGCCTTCTGCGAAGGAAAAACCTTCGACCTCTGCTACTGCCAGGACGGTTCCTTCAACCCGGACCGCCACTTTGCCTGGCTCCGCAGCGACGGAAAGAAGACCTGGCTGCTTGTGAGCAACTTCTCTTCCCAAAAGGAAGAAATCACCGTCCGCATCCCGCCGGAAGCCCTGGAATACCTGGGTATCAAGGCAGTACGCACCGTTTATACCCTCACGGTTCCGGCCAGGGATTTCCAGGTGACAGAAATTAATTGAGGCGTCTTCTGAATTCGGCCACGGTAATGGCCGTTGCCACCGCAGCATTCAAAGACTCCGAACCGGCATCATCGGGCGGGAAAGGAGGAATATAGAGACGGTCCGTCACACAGACGGCCGTCTTTTCCGTTATGCCGCCTGCCTCATTGCCAATCACAATCACGGAAGGGGCTTCGACCCCGTTGGAGAGGTCTTTCCCATAGAAATTTTCCCCGTCCAGGAAGGTGCCGTACACCCTGCCGGAACGGGCTGTCACTCCCTTGCAAAGGGCAGGGATATCCGTGTAGTGGATGCGTACACGGAAAATGGCGCCCATGGTGGCCTGCACCACTTTGGGGTTGAAGCAGTCCACCGTGTCCGGCGAGCAGAAGACGGCATCTATGCCAAACCAGTCGGCTATGCGGAGGATGGTTCCCAGGTTACCGGGGTCCCGGATGCCGTCCAGGGCCAGAAAGAGGCCTTTTTCGGGCACTTCCGCCTTGGAAAAATCTTCGGGCCGACGGACCAGGGCCAGGGCCGGAGAAGGGGAGGAAAGGCCGGTTATGCGGGCCATGGCGGCCTCGCCGATGTCTTCCTTCCGGTAAACCTTCTCCACCTCGAAGCGGGAAGAGAGGGCCTCGGCCACCAGTTTTTCCCCTTCGGCCACGAATAAACCGCTGCTGTCCCGGAACTTCTTCTGGGACAGCGACTTTACAAACTTGATCTCGGCAGCGGTCATCATTAGAGTTTGAAATGATTGATATTTTTATTTATAGTTTATTTTTGAGGAAAATTTACCAAAAAGAAACATAAAGAATTTATTGAATCATTTCAAAACAGACTCTAGTAGCCCAATACTTTGAGCATGGATTCGGCCGTCTGTTCCTCGGCAAAGACCGTGGTGATGAGGTTGCCTTCCTTATCCCGGTCTATGAGGATGTGCCTGGGAGAAGGCATGAGGCAGTGCTTGATGCCGCCAAATCCAGAAAGGGCCTCCTGATAGGCTCCGGTGTGGAAAAAGCCGATATAAAGGTTTTCCCGGCGGCTGCGGATGGTGGGCAGGAAAATGGCATTGGCGTGATAATCGGCATTGTAGAAATCCTGGCTGTCGCAGGTGAGGCCCCCCAGGAACACGCGCTGATATTCGTCATTCCACTTGTTGATGGGCAGGAGGATGAAACGCTGGTTCAGGCCCCAGGTGTCCGGCAGGCAGGTCATGAAACTGTTGTCAATCATATACCATTTCTCGCGGTCGTTCTGCTGCTTAATGTCCAGGATCTTGAAGATGGTGGCGCCGCTCTCTCCCACAGAGAAGGAACCGAATTCCGTAAAGATGTCCGGCTCTTCCACCCCCATGGCGTTGCAGGTGACCTTGATTTGGTTGATGATTTCTTCCACCATGTACTCGTAGTCGAAATCCTGTGCCAGGGAAGTCTTGTTGGGAAGGCCGCCGCCGATGTTCAGGCTGTCCAGTTCCGGACAGATGGCCTTGAGCTCGCAATAGACCTTCACGCACTTGGAGAGTTCGTTCCAGTAGTACGCCGTATCCCGGATGCCGGTATTGATGAAGAAATGCAGCATCTTTAGGTGGAAGTTGGGGTACTTGGCCACCGTGTCCTTGTAGAACCTCAGGATGTCCGAATAGCGGATTCCCAAGCGGGAGGTATAGAAATCGAAGTTGGGCTCTTCCTCGGAAGCGATGCGGATACCCATCATGGTATCCTCATCAATGAGGTCTGCCAGGTCTTCGAACTCGTTCTTGTTGTCCAGGACAGGAATGATGTTCTTCCACCCGTTCTTTCTGAGCTTGGCAATGTTTTGGATATATTGGGGGCGCTTGAAACCGTTGCAGATGATATAGAGCTCCTCCTTCTGCACGGAACCGTCCCGTTCCAGGGCCTCGACCAGATCCAGGTCGTAGGCCGATGACGTCTCCAGATGGATGTCGTTCTTGAGGGCTTCGTGCACCACGAAGGCAAACTGCGAGCTTTTGGTGCAGTAGCTGTAGTGGTACTCTCCCTGGTAATCGGCCTTGGCCATGGCCACCTTGAACAGGCGCTTGGCCCGCTGGATTTGCGAGGAAATCTTGGGCAAATACGTGATTTTCAGCGGGGTGCCATATTTATCGATGATGTCCATCAGGTCTATGTCGTTGAACAGCAGGTTGCCGTCCACCACCATGAATTCATCCTGGGGGAAGTCGAAGGTTTGATCGATAAGGTCGATGTACTTGTTTTTCATTTCTGTCTGGCAGGTAAAAATCATGCAAATATAGCCAAAAAAGTGTTACATTTGTAGAATGATGTGGAGGAAAGTCACTATAATTGCCCTTTGTCTGCTGGGAATGGCTGCATGCAGCACAACGCGGTCCCTGGGAGAAGGGGAGTACCTCCTCCGCAAAAACACCATAGTGGCCGACGATCCTGCCTTCAACGTATCCAGCCTGGGTTCCTACGTGGGGCAGAAACCCAATTCCTACATCCTGGGCGTGAACCCGCTGCTGTCCGTCTATAACTGGAGCGGAGACGGTTCCACCCCGTTCAAACGTTTCCTTCGCAAGATCGGGGCCGCTCCCGTGGTCTTCGATTCCCTGAGGGTGAGCCAGAGCGTGGCCAACCTGAAGAACCATCTCCAGTACATAGGCTACTATGGGTCCAAGGTGAGCAGCCAGGTGGATGTTGTCAAAAAGAAAGCTCATGTAACATATAAGGTAAACCTCGGTAAACGCTATACTATCAGCGAAGTAGAGTACGATGTTCCGGAGTACGGAACCTTCCGGGAAGACTTCCTGAAGACCCTTCCGGAAAGCACCGTACAAACCGGGCAGTACCTGTCGGAATCGGCCCTGGAGCAGGAGGCAGACCGTTCCTCCGCCTTCCTCCGCACCCTGGGCTACTACGGTTTCACCAAGTCTTTCTATGCCTTCGAGGCCGATACCCTCGGCCACGACGGCACGGCCCGCCTCACGTATGCCATTCGGGACTATGCCCTGGGAGACGCCCCTTCGTCGGCCAGGGAGCATAAGAAATTCTATCTGGGAGAGGTAACCATCACGCACCCCGAAAGGCTCCAAATCCGCCCCTCCGTGCTGGAGAACCTCAATATCCTGCGTCCCGGGCAGTTGTACAACGAGGCCGATGTGAATACCAACTACACCCGTTTTTCCAGCGTGGGCATGCTGACGGGCGTGAACATCAACCTGGATCCCGTATCGGAAGACAGGGTGGACTGCACCATTTCCCTCCGCAATTCCGGCCTGCAGGGGTTCAAGACCAATCTGGAAGCCTCCGTCAACTCCACGGGGCTTTTCGGCATTTCGCCTCAGCTCACCTATTACCACAAGAACATTTTCAACGGAGGAGAGCAGCTGAACCTGGGCCTCAAGGGCAATTTCCAGTTCAAACCCAGGACCAAGGCCTATTCCACAGACCTCAGCGTCTCCGCCACGCTCCGCTTCCCCCAGTTCCTGGGCCTTCCCAACCGCATTTTCACCGGCCCCAACATCCCCAGGACGGATATATCGGCCGCTTTCAATTACATGGACCGCCCGGAGTTCCACCGTACCGTCATTTCCACCGCCTTCACCTATAACGGAAGGCTGGGGCAGAAACTCTATTATCAGCTGTCGCCCGTCCGCATCAATATCTCCCACCTGTACGACATAGACACGGAGTTCATGATGAAACTCTTGGTGAACAACCCCCTCATGCTCTTGGCATATATGGACCGTTTCGACCTGGGGGTGAGCGGCATGCTGTATTATACCACGGACGCCTCGTCCGTTCCCCGGACGCCTTACCACTATGTCCGCCTTTCATCGGACATCTCGGGCAACGTGCTAAGCTTGTTCAACCGCTGGCTTCCGGTGAACGAGGACGGATATCACACCATCTGGAACACGCCTTATGCCCAATATATCAGGGCAGAGCTCAATGCAGGCAAGGTATTCCGCTTCGGAAAGCAGGACAAGCATGCCCTGGCGCTGCATTTGGGCAGCGGTGTCGCCTATGCCTACGGCAATTCCAAGACGGCTCCGGTAGAGAGGCAGTTCTATGTGGGAGGTTCCATGTCCATGCGAGGCTGGAATGCCCGCAGCCTGGGCCCCGGTACGGCCAGCGACGTGAATCTGTTCTCCATCCCCAGCCAGATTGGAGAGATGAAACTGGAAGCCAATATAGAATACCGTTTCCCGCTGGTTTCCAAACTGGAAGGCGCCCTGTTTCTGGATGCGGGCAATATCTGGGACCTCCCTACGGCAGAAAACCAGGGCGGAACCGTGTTCACTTTCAAGAACCTGCCGCAATCCATAGCCCTGGACTGGGGCCTGGGGGCCCGCGTCAACCTCAATTTCCTCTTATTGCGTGTGGATATGGGCATCCGCCTCAGGGACCCTGTCCGCGAAGAAGGGGACCGCTGGGTGCCCACCAATGAATGGCTTAACGGAAACTTTGCCGTCCACTTTGGCGTAGGTTATCCATTCTGACGAATGAAAATTAAAATTTCTCCCTAAGGTCTCATTAGAACAAAAAAGGCGCTCTTCTGAGCGCCCGGGAGTGTATTAAAAGGAGGCAGACCCCTTAAGGATTCCCCATTCTCAATGGGGATAATATTTGGGCCAGCAGGCCTCCAGATATGCCTTGAGGGCGTTTTCGTGCTTGTTTTCGGCCGGCTCGTAGAAAACCTTGCCGCGCAGGGCGTCCGGCATGAATTCCATATCTGCAAAGTGGCCCGGATAATCGTGGGCATACTTGTAACCGTCGGAATAGTTCAGGTCTTTCATCAGCTGCGTAGGCGCATTGCGGATGGGAAGGGGAACCGGCTGGTTTCCGGAATTCCGAACCTCGGCCAGAGCCTTTTCTATGGCCATATAGGAAGCATTGCTCTTGGGGGAGGAAGCCAGATACACCGTGGTTTCCGCCAGGGGAATGCGGCCTTCCGGCATCCCTATCCTGGACACCACCTCAAAGCAGGCGTTGGCCAGCAAAAGGGCGTTGGGATTGGCCAGGCCCACATCTTCGGATGCGCTCAGGCACAGGCGGCGGGCAATGAAAAGGGGATCCTCCCCTCCGTCAATCATGCGGGCCAGGTAATAAATGGCGGCATTGGGATCGCTTCCGCGGATACTCTTGATAAAGGCCGATATAATATCGTAGTGCATCTCGCCATCCTTGTCGTAGATGGCCATATTCTCCTGAATGGAAGCTTTAACCGCCTCATTGTCAATGACGATGGGGGATTTCCCGGCCTGGGCGTCCACCACCAGTTCCAGCACATTGAGCAGTTTGCGGGCATCTCCTCCGCTGTAGCGCATGAGCGCCTCGCTCTCCTTCAGCTCTATCGGCTTTTCTTTCAGAAGCACATCCTCCTTCAGGGCCCTGTCCAACAGAACCTGTAAATCGGCCTTTTCCAGCGACTTCAGCACGAAGACCTGGCAGCGGGACAGAAGGGGAGTGATAACCTCGAAAGAGGGATTCTCGGTGGTTGCACCCACCAGTACGATGGTGCCGTTCTCCACAGCCCCCAGCAAAGAGTCTTGCTGGGCTTTGTTGAAACGGTGAATTTCGTCAATAAAAAGGATAGGGGCGCCTTTCTGCCGGAAAAGGGAATTGCCCCGCGCCTTCTCGAAAACCTCCCGCATGTCCTTCACCCCGGCCATGACGGCGCTCAGGGTGTAGAAATCCCGGTCCAGGGTTTCTGCTATAATGTGCGCCAGGGTGGTTTTTCCCACTCCCGGAGGCCCCCAGAGGATGAAGGAACTGAGGTTTCCGCTCTCTATCATCTTCCTCAGGATGCAGCCTTCGCCCACCAGATGCCGCTGGCCCACATACTGGTCAAGGGTCCGGGGTCTCATCCGCTCGGGAAGCGGAGGCAGCATGACGGAAGAGGCAGACATTCAGATTTCCTTGGTAAAGACCCTGCGGCGGCGCTTGAAATCCTTCCGGTACAGGTTCCAGATGTTCTGCACCTTGGTATTGCTTTCCATCTCCGCGTTGGATTCTCCGTATTGGAACCCTCCGCTGATGATATTGGGAATGAGGTCGTTGAACAGCATGGCATGCACGCCTCGGTTCTGGTACTCGGGCTCCACGGCAATCAGCAGCAGTTCCAAGGCTTCCTCATGTTTCCAGTAAATGGACTTGAGAAGATGCCACCAGCCCAGGGGGAATAGGTATCCGTTGCCTTTTTTCACGGCATGCGCAAAGGAAGGCATGGTAAGTGCCAGGCCGATGAGCTTGCCCTCGGCATCCTCCACCAGGGTGACGTATTTGAGGTCCAACAGGCCCAGGAAGGTCTTTACGTAGTTGTCAATTACCTCCGGAGGGAAGATGGTGAAATCATAAAGCTGGCTGTAGGTGCGGTTAACCAGGTCGAAAATCTTCTGCCCGTACCCTTCTTTCTTCACCTGCCTCTTGGTAATCTTGCGGACGTGCAGATTATATCTCTCGGAGACCAGGGCGGCGGCCCGCTGCACTTTCTCGGGCACTTCCGTCGGAATGAAAATGCGATATTCCAGCCAGTCGTTGGCCTTGGTCATGCCCAGGGCCTCGAAATGCTCCCCGTAATAGGAGTAGTTGTACTTGAGCATGAAGGAGGAGATATCGTCAAAGCCATCCACCACGCAGCCCTCGCTGTCAAAGTCCGTAAAGCCCAGGGGGCCGCTCACCTGCGTCATCCCGTATTCCTTGCCAAAGGCCATGACGGCCTCCATAAGGGCCCGGGATACTTCTTTGTCGTCGATAAAGTCTATCCATCCGAAGCGAACCTCGGCGTGATTCCAGTCCCGGTTGGCAATCTCGTTGATGATGGCTATGCAGCGCCCGGCCAGCTTCCCATCCTTGTAGGCCAGGAACATGCGGGACTTGCAATACTTTCCCATGGGATTTTTGGCCATATCCAGGGTGGACATTTCGTCCATATAGAGGTTGGGAACATAGTAAGGGCATCCCTTATACAGTTCCAGGGGAAATTTGACAAAGGCTTTCAACTGGGCCTTCGTTTCTACAGTCTTGATGCTTACAGGCATGTTTCGGTAAAGGTTTTAGTTTACAAAAGTAATAATTTTTTACCGAAAGGTAAAACGATAGGGGCGGATACCGTTAAAAAAGGGCAAAGAAAAGGGAAAAACTGAGCATGGGAAGGACGGGGGAGTCGGAGGCGCGGTCTGCCCAGCCCCTGTCCAACTGGCGTCCTCCGGGTGTAACCAAGTCCTTGCTTCTGAGCACCACGGGCTCTCCGGAGGGATTGTCCACGAAATTGTAAGTCTGGATACTTGTGCCTCCCGTAATGAGAACGCCCCAATCTACGCAGAAATGGATTCGCTTCCCGGGTTTCACTGCCCGGCCGTATCCAAGGCCGACATAGGGAACACAGCGCTTCATCAGGGCATCGGCCACAATTTTGCCGTCCTTATCCGTAGAAAAGGTGAAATCCCTGTAATGGAAGGTGCGGGAGGCATATTCTACTTCATTTACAATACCCCCCATATTGGCTTCCCAATGAAGATATTTGCCTGGCCCCACATAAATGCCGGCCGTGAGGCGGAAGGGCGTTTTCTTTCCGGGGAAAAAATCCAGCAGGACCTTTCCGGTGCCTCCTTTCCAGCAGGTGAACATGGCGGGAATCTCTTCCAGATGGATGTCTTCCCATACGTAATCTGTTTCTATCAGTTTATAAAAGGAGTAGGGGAAGATGGAGTAGCCGCCCCTCAGCTGCACATAAGGGGAAACCGGAACGGCCAGGACCACCCCAATCCCGTCCATTCCCAAGCCTATGCCCAGCGAAAGATGGTTCAGGAGCTGTTTGTCCTGGGCACGGCCTCCGAAGGACAGGAGGGAAAGGAGAGCGGCAAGGGCTCCGGCCATCCAGATTCGTTTCATACTCTACAGATTTACAATGAGACAGGTCATATAGGCAGCCCAGATAAGGACCAGGAACGCACCGTCCAGGCGGTCCAGCATATTTTTCTTGCCCGCCAGGCAGCTGGTCCAAAGCGCCAGGGCACTCACCAGCAATACACCCATGTCCACATACGAAATGCCCGCAAAGGAGAGGGGGTGGATAAGGGCCGATCCCCCCAGGACCAGAAGCACGTTGAAGATATTGGAGCCTATGATGTTGCCCAGGGCCAGCTGGCCTTTCTTCTTGACGGCTGCGGCCACGCAGGTGGCCAGCTCCGGCATGGAAGTGCCTCCGGCCAGGATGGTGATGGCTATGAATTTGTCGCTCACACCCAGCCTGTGCGCAATTCCGGTGGCCGAATCCACAAAGAGGTTGCCGCCGAAGACAAGGGCCGCCAGGCCGCCTGCAATCATCAGGAGGGCCCAGCCCGGTCTGAGGGTTTTGCCCCCTTCATCGGCCTTTTCCTCCGGAGTGCCGGAAGTAAAGCTTTGCCACATGTAGAGGATAAAGATCAGAAGGAGGAATCCGCCATCCACCCTTGTTAAACCATTGGTTCCGATACCGAAGATAGTATGCTTGAAACCCAAAAGGATAAACAAAGCAGTAATGGCAATATTCATGGGGATGTCCTTCTTTCGGTTTTCCGGGGTGATGGCCATGGGAAGGAGGATGCCGGTGACGCCCAGGATGAAGAGGGTATTGAAGATGTTGGAGCCCACCACGTTGCCCACGGAAATATCGGCATTTCCTGAGGCGGCGCCGATGAAACTGACCACCATCTCGGGGGCCGATGTTCCCATGCCCACTATAGTGAGGCCAATCACAAACTCACTGAGGCCGAAACGGCGGGCGATGGCCGATGCCCCGTCCACCAGGTAATCGGCCCCGAAAACCACCAGACAAAGGCCTGCAAGAAGAAGAAGGATATCTAGTAACATCAGAGTCTGTTTTGAAATGATTCAATAAATTCTTTATGTTTCTTTTTGGTAAATTTGCCTCAAAAATTTTCACCCATAGGAACCCCTATGACCAAAAATTTTCAAGAAAAATTTCCACAAAAATAAACTATTTAAGTTTCGCCTTTGCGAAATACCTTATTTCGGAGGCCTTCGGCCGACAGCCTTTTCCCTCCTCGGGGGAGGGAAAACGGGAATTGGGAGGGGTAG
>CAJOLS010000074.1 GCA_905235535.1 uncultured Bacteroidales bacterium | reverse complement strand
TCCCCGGCCCCAGCGTGGTATGTACAGGACTGCCGGGAACAGCCACACTGGCCCGGGACCCATCCGGAACGGTCACTTCCAGCACTTCCCCGGCCTTGCTGTAAGACACGGAGACGGTTCCCTGTACCGTGGGGAAGGAGATGCTGCACTCGTCAAAGACGGCAGGGTCCGGCCTTACGGCAAATTCTTTCCAGCCGGGCTCCGTAGGCACTATGCCCAGCATACGGGAAGGGATGACGGCCAGCGGCCCGCCGCTCCAGGCGTGGTTCACGCTGCCGCTGTTCCAGTTGTCGTTCACTCCCACGTCCCAATGCTCGAAGAGGGTATCGTGGTCCGGATGGTCCACCATCCAGGCATAGCGCTTGTACGCCCTCTCCAGGGCATACTCTCCATGGCCGATGGCAAAGAGCGCCTCCATCACGTATTTCTCCATGTAGGTACTGGCGTGCTCCTCTACCTTGAACACCTCAAACAGAGCGTCGTATTTGTCTTCGGAAGCCACGCCCGACAGGATGGCCAGGGCATTCACGCGGTCGTCCGTCCGGCCTTCATACTCCGGATGCCGGTAGCAGGTGCCGGTCCAGCACACACGGTCGATGGCCTTTTGAAGCTCCTGCATCCGGCCCCGATATGCCACACTTTCTCCTTCTTCCCCCACCACATCGGCCATCTCGGAAACGGCTTGAAGGGCCAGCACATACCACAGGTTCTGGAGCAGGCGCATGTCCTTCTCCTTGCCCCAGTCTCCCCAGTTCCAGTCTCCCTGGTGCCAGGCCATCAGGCCGTCGGGGCCCGGACTATAAGTGGCCAGGTATTTCTTGACCACAGGGAAAGCGTGGCGGATGGTTTCCACGTCACCGGTGTTCATGTAATATGTCCAAATGCCGTATCGGCCCACAGCCGCCAGCATCTGACAGGGCAGTTCCACCCCGTAGTTGCCGGGGATGGGAGAGAAGAGGATGTCGTCTGGCCGCTGCCAGTCTGCCAGTTCCCATATGCCCTTTCGGATAAGATAATACAGGGACGGCGAATAGGTGTAGAAACTCTCTCCCAGGATGGTTACGATGTCTCCCCACCACTGGGCGCGTTCGCGGTCCGGACAGTCGAAAAAAGTGTCCCTGGCATTCACGTAGATGGTCCTGAGGCCCTTCTGCCAGAAGCGGTTGTAGAAATCGTCGGAGCAGGTAAACTGCCCGTCGGGAGCAGCATCGTAACCGGTTTCGCGGTATTGGAGGGCCGATACCTTCGCGCCATGCTCCACCGTCAGGATTATCTTTTCCCCGCTGAGCCAGCCCAGGGATTCATATTCCTGGGAACCGGCCTTGGTAATGTATTCCGCCCTCAGGCACTCCACCCCCACGTGGGAATGGTCCGTTTCAATGACAATTCTGTGCCCGCCTTCCGCATCTTCCACGGTAAGGACAGGCGTCATTTGCATATTGTGCGGCAGCCGGGCCACCAGGGTATCGGCCTCCGGGCCCTCAAACGTCTCAAACGAAACAGGCTTGATTCCGTAATCTTTCCACTGCGGAATGGGACGGGAATGCAGGGCGCCCAGCGTACTTTCCAGCACCTGCGCCGGGGCAAAGCCTTCCAGCGGGCCCGTCTGCCAGAGGGGCATATCGGCCCTGGCATCAAAGGCTATGCTGGATTCCGGGAGGCGGTAATTGGGCTGGGGAAGGTCTGTAGCCGTACTGTAGGCCGGATGCACGCGGGAGTACCACTGTCCCTGGGGAAGAGCCGGGCAGTCGAACCACATCTGCGGCTGGCCGCTCCCCAGATGCGAAAAAGCGTCTTTGCCAAAGTACCACACCAGCAGAGCTATCCGGTTCTCCCCCTTTTTCAGGTAAGGGGCCAGTTCCACGGTATCGAAGTAACTGTCGCGGGGGTTCGGCCCCCTTTTGAGCTGGCCCTCGAACACCACCAGCTGCCCGTTCACCCACAGCCTGTATTTGCTGTCCACGGCTATGCGGGCCGGGGCCTCGGAGGGAACGGCCTCCAGGGTTACATCCTGCCGGAAAGCCAGCCACTGGTTGGGCCCGGAAGTGGCATTTTCACAGCCCAGTGTCCGGGAAACCTCCAGAACTTCCTCCCGGGGAGGAGTCCAAAGCACGACATCGGCCTTGTTGGATGTCCGTTTGCAAGCCAGCACACACAGTGCCGCTATGAAGATGAGACGAATCTTATTCATATGGTTTCAATATCCGGCCCGGTAAGGCCTTTCTCAGAGTCTGTTTTGAAATGTCAATAAATTCTTTATGTTTCTTTTTGGTAAATTTTCCTCAAAAATTTCCACAAAAATAAACTATAAATAAAAATATCAATCATTTCAAAACAGACTCTCAGTGGGTAACCAGTTTTTTGATGGTACGGGCAATCTCTATGTTCAGATAAGTGCCGATGAATTCGCGGGAACCGGGGCCATAGGCATAGACGGGCACCACGGTGGGGGTATGGTCGTCGGAATTGTACACAGCCAGGACGTGACCCGTTTCCAGGTCTCCGTCCAGCAGGGTGAGGCCGCCGGTCTCGTGGTCTGCCGTCACCACCACCAGGGTTTCGCCGTTGGAATCGGCAAACTTCAGGGCCTCGGCCACGGAAAGGTCAAAGCTGAGCTCCTCCAAGACGGATGCAGGGAGGCCATAGTCCATCTTGGTGCCTTCCACCACGAGGAAAAAGCCTTTCTTGGAATCCTGGGAGAGCTTTTCGATGGAAGATTTGGTGATATCAGCCAGGAAACCCAGGGTTTCCTCCGTGGCATGAGCGCCCATACGGTCGTCCAGGCAGATGAGTTTGCCGCCCACCTGGTTCACCACCGTGGCATCCTGGGTGTAGCTATAACCGTTGGCCTGGATGCCGGAGAGCATGTCAATACCGTCCTTACGGGATTTTTCCAAATAACCGGTGCCGGAACCGCAGATGAGGTCCACGTCGCTGGTGAGCCAGTAACGGGTAAGACGGTCCGTGCTGTCCCGCTCGGAGGAGTGCCCGTAGAAAACGGCCGCGGTGGCATCGGCAATGTCTCCCAGGGAAACCACGCCGGTGGCCTTTCCCAGGGCCTTGAAATAGTCCGTGAGGGCCGAATACTCCACGCTGCCGTCCTTGTTGGAGGAGATGTGGCGGGTCCAGGAAACCTCTCCCGTTGCCAGGGCGCTGCCGCCGGATGCGGAATCCCCGATGAAATCGTCGTTGGGATTGTAATACTGGATTCCCACGCTCTTGATTTTGAGCATGCTCAGCTCCCGGTTGTTGGCGTAGGCGGCGGCCATCACCTGGTTCAGCCCCATGCCGTCCCCGATGAGAAGGATGACGTTCTTGATTTTCTTCCTGGCTCCATCGTTACGGTAAGTGGGCGTGTAGGTGGGGACGCGGCGGCTCAACTGCTGTTTCTTGGCACCGGTTACGCCAGCCGGCACCTCATGCCCGCCCATAACGAAATTCTTGTTGCCCCAGTCGGAGAAGAACAGGGAGGCCACGGCGGGTTTGTCCGTATTGATGAAGTCTGCGCCCAGTTTCCAGAACGTGAAATATGCGGTGGTGCCTTCGGGAGCCCCCCAGAAACGGATAGGCTTGCCCCAGGAATGCGCCTTGGCAATGGCTTTGTTCACGGCATCCAGTTCGGGTTCTGTCATACGGCCCTTGCCGTTCCATTTCTTGGCAAAGAGGCGGAAGTAATTGCTCACCAAGGCCACGCGCTCCAGCTGCTCCGGGGTATAGGTTTCGCGGACATCCCCGTCATACCCTATCCAGGCGGGATAGTCGCAAAAATGCTCCTTGGCCGGGGTGTTGCCAGTGATGGCAATGGTAACGCCGTCCGGGCTGCCAAAAACGTCCGGGAACTGTTCAAGAAGCTTAATTACTTCTGTAAGAGTTGGTTCCGTGGCGCTCTTGAGTTCCACCATCAGTTGAAGGCGGTCCTGCGATCCGGGCCACATCCGGTTACCGTTGGCGCGGAAAGTACGGACAATGGGATCTACGTACATGCGGAGGAAACTGTTTTCCGGCTTAAGGTCTTTCAAGTCGTGCCCTACCAGAAGCTGGCCTTCGTGCCAGTAGATATCGGCCTCGATGGAGCGGCAATGCTGGGAATAGGCCTCCCAGAAAGGGGCAATGCGGTTATAATCGTTGTGGGAATGCAGAATCACCGGCTGTTGGGCGGCCAGGGAAAGCGGCAGCAGCACGGCCAGGTCAAGCAGAAATTTTCTCATCGTTCACTGGGGAAATTACAGATTCTTCACTTTTACAAACAGGACTCCATGGGAAGGAATCCGGTAAACGGCATCTGTGGGAATATCTTTCTGACGCCACAGGTCCCGGACGGTATCGGCCTCAATGCCCATCTTTTCCAGGCAGCCCTTGAGCAAAGCGGGCACGGGGGCTTCGTTCAGGTTGAAAATACCCACGGCCTTGCCGCCGTCATAGAGGTCACGGCTCCAGAGCTGGACTCCGTCCTCTTCCACGTCCCGGTGCGCCTGCCGGCCCAGGATATCCTGGTTCACGGCATTCACCTCGTTGTTGCACAGGAGGTTGAAAGTAAAGGCATCCATCTGGGAAAGGTCGCAGCCTATAAGCATATTGGCCGACAGAAGGGACCACAGGCTAATGTGGGTGTACTGCTCGTCCGGCGTGAGGCGGCTGTCCCTGAGGAGGCTGCTCCAGCCCACCTTGCCCACCACCAGCATATCAGGGTCGTTCCAGTGGCCGGGGCCGGCATAGGGATACAGCTCCGTCTGCCGTTCAAAACCAATCTCATACAGGGACTCCCAGGTATCTGTGATGTCTCCGGTGGTGCGCCAGGAATTGGCATCCACAAAAGCGCCCCACTCCCATACGTCGGCCATACCATACTGGCAAAGGGAATAGAAGATATCCCTGGGCTGTTCCCGCAGGTACTGCTGCATCTTCACATACGGGCGCAGGTAGGCGGCTTTAGAATGGTCCTTGCCGGGATTGAACACCTTGGAATAGCCGCACCAGTCGTACTTGAGGTAGTCCACACCCCAGGAAGCCCAGGTTTCGGCATCCTGTTTCTCGTGATCTATGGAACCTATGCAGCCACCGCAGGTGCGGTCTCCGGGGCTGGAATAAATACCCAGTTTGAGGCCGTTGGCATGCAGCCAGTCTCCCAGGCCCTTCATGTCCGGGAATTTTTCGTTGGCCGACAGGGTGCCGTCGGGGTTGCGCCCGGCGGCTTCCCAGGCATCGTCAATGTTGATATAGCTATATCCATAGTCGGCCAGGCCGGCATTGAGGAAGGCCGATGCAGAAGCCATCACCTTCTCCTGGGAAACGCTCAGGCCCCAGCAGTTCCAACTGTTCCAGCCCATGGGCGGTGTGAGGGCAATCTGCGGGCCCACCTTGAGCGTGAAGGAAGCCCGGGTGGTTCCCTTGTCATTGGTGGCGACAAATGTAAGCGGATAATCCCCTTCGTCGGCCACGCTACCGCTGAGAACGCCCTTGTCCTCATCCAGTACAACACCTTCCGGAAGGCCTTCCACGGCATATTTCATGGGCTTTTCTCCGGAAAAGGCCAGGCGGAAAATCACGGGTGAACCGGGCCGCACACCAAACACAAGCGGTCCGTTGTAACGGGGGATGGCCGGTGCAGGAGGGGTAAGGATGTAAGGATTGGTGAGCGATGCATCCAGCCGGTCTTCAAACAGGTTGTCGGCATAGCTTACCACCACGCGCACCTGGCCGTCCATCGGCACAGAAACCTTGTAGGGCTTCCTGGGATTCAGTTTTACTTTCCGGGAAAAACCCTCCAGTTCCCCGCCGCCGAGAAGGTCTTCCTTGACCACCGTCACGGTGCCGCCGCAACTGATTCGGGATGCCAGCACCACATCAGCCGAATTCTTTCCCTTGGTAACAGCGAGGGAAACATAGTCCGAAAGAGCGGGCTTGCCTATCCAAACCGGCCTCTCAAAGAAGCCTCCAGGGCCGCTGGCATTGTACACCCGCACCGCCAGGATATTCTCCTGATCCCAACGGATGAGGGAGGGGTCCACCAGATAACGGCGGGGCACATTCCACTGACCGTGGTAACCGGCGGGGTCTTCCGGATTGCTTCCGGTCTTGCCCACCTGCACCCCGTTCAGCCAGGTTTCGTCCGTATCGTCAATAGGGCCCAGGTCCAGCAGCACTTCCTTGGCAACCCCCTGCCTGAGCGACGAAGGGATGACCACATGGATGCGATACCAGGCATAGCCGTTGGTCTTCTGAATTCCCTGCTCTCCCCATTCCCTGTCTAAGGCCAGGGTTTGCCAGGCGCTGTCTACGAACGAAGGCTGGCTCCAGGCAGGGTTGTCCCCTACCGCAATTTTTCCCTCCGTCACAGACACGCCCTGTGCCCGCATGCCCACCAGGCAAAGGCACAAAGCACAAATGGTTACAAAGGTCTTTCTCATAAGGTATTGGGCTTTTTAACAATGCTTTTGATGCTCCCGTCGGGCTGGCGGGCATGGCGCACCTCAATGGTGCCGTACGGCGTTTCCTGGGTTACTTCCACCCAGTCCACTCCCTTGGGGAGCTGAGGTTCTATCCTCACTTTCCGGTATCCGGGCTCTTCGGCAACAATGCCGCCCAGGGCCTGGTAGAACCAGCTGAAAATGCCGTTGAAACAGTTGTGCAGGCGGCTGCGCCTGCCGTCCCAATGCTCCCACACCCCGGTGGCGCCATTGTCCAGCATATGAAGGTAGCCGGGATATCCGTGCTGTTTCAGCATTCCGTACATCCAGTCGCACTCCCGGGCCTGGGTAACCCATTCCGTAAGGACGGGAATACCCACCAGACCGGTGGCCAGGTGACCGCCATACAGGGTTTCCGTCCTTTCCTTCAGGTTTTTCACCACCTGTTCTTTCAGCTGGTCCGGCACAGCGCCCACCAGCATGGGATAAATCATGTCAATCTGGCTGCCGGAGCCGTAAATACCCTCGTGGTAGAACGTGGAATGGATTTTGGCCCGAAGCTGCTCCAGGCGGCGGGAGAATGCCACCTCATCATCGGGAAGCCCCAGGATTTGTGCCATCTGAATCAAATCCTGACAGGACTGGGCCAGGGCACAGTTGTTCACCAAATCTATGGATTCCGGATCCTGTACGTCCACGCCCTCGGGGGCCGCCCAGTCTCCCAGGTACCACCAGCGGTACGGGGGCGTGGGCGGGGTGGGCCACTGTTTCAGAAGGCCGTCCACGGAATATTCGTCCACATAATCCAGCCAGCGGTTCATAACAGGATAGAAACGCTGGATGAGGCGAGGGTCTGCGTAGTTCCAGTACACCCTCCAGGGGGCCTGCACCACAAAACTGCACCAATAAGGGCCGCCGCCCGCCTTGTAGGGGTTGGGGGCCGTGTGCGGCAGGCCGCCGTCGGGCTGCTGGGCGTCTTCCCAAGCCTGGAGCCAGTTCAAAAAGAGCGGGGCCACATCAGCGGCAATCTGCAGGCTCTGGGCCGATGCATTGCCGTCTCCCCCATAGCCCAGCCTCTCGATGCTGGCGCAGTCCACCATATAGCCGTCGAAGGCCAGGTTTTCCATGGTGCGCAGCACCAGGTCGTGGATGGCGTTGAGTTCCGGGTCTGAGCAGCGGAAACTGGAGCCCATGGAATAATCCGTACGCATGCGGTATGCCTGGAGCTCCTCAGGAGCCAGTTCCACACCTTCCAGCAGCACATAACGGAAAATATGGTGGTTGAAGCAGTTCCGGAAATGGTCCCACTCCCCGGCTGCTATAAATTCGTCATACCCGCAGATGCCAGGGTCGAAAGATTCCGGAGAGGCATCACTGTAAGAGAGGCGAACGGTATCCCCGGCGTGCAGGCCGGGAAGTTCCACATCCAGGAGGGCATTCACCACCTTGCCGAAATCGGCCAGCCAGCGGCCTCCTCCCAGGGGTTCCAGAGATACGGGCTCCATGATTTCCTGAATGCGGCAGGGCTCGCACATCTGCATGCTGGCGGCCATTCCCTCCACTTTCACCACATCCACCGGGGCCCATTCGGGCTGAGCCCGGTTGTCCAGCCTTTCTCCCACAAAGCGGTTGGGCCTCCAGTCTCCCAGGTCTGAATAACCGTTCCAGCCGCCTTCCCAGGAGGCATCCGTCCAAACCACGGGTTCTCCTTCCACGTCCAGCTCGGCCTTCACCAGCGGGCCGTCATAGACGGCGTAAAAGGTGGCAGGTTTGTACCAGCCGGAACCGGCGGCGATGCAAAGCTGGTTGGGGCCTTTTTTGAGGAGGTGGCTCACATCGTACACCACAATGAGCGAGCGCTTGTCCAACTGGGAAACGGCCGGCTGCAGCACGGCGTCCAGCATCACTTTCTCTCCGTTGAGATACGCCTCGTGATAGCCCAGGGAATTCACGTACAGAAGGGCCTTCCCGGCCTTTCCCACCTCAAAATCCTTGCGAAGCAGCGAAGCCCTCCCCTCTCCGGGAACGGCGCCTATGTAATCTCCTTTCAGGGAATCTCCCTCCAATATACCCACGCCCAGACGCTGCCAACTGCTCCAGGCCGATGCTTTCCCGCCGGCCGTCCAGATGCGGACCCTCCAGCGCGTCTGCTGGCGGGATGCAAGGGCGCTTCCCTGGTAGGGAACCATCACTTGCTCCCCGGAAGTCACTTTTCCGGATTGCCACAGCCCGGGGCCCACCTGAATCTCGTAGGCGGCCTGATCCACCGGTTTATCTGCCTTGATTTTCCAGGAGAAATGCGGCTGCACATTGTCTATGCCCAGCGGCTCCACCAGGCCTTCGCAGCGGAGGTCGTACACCTGGACGGAAGGTTTGCAGGCCGCCAGGGCCAGCAGGAAAGCCAAGGCTAAGCGAGGATATGACTTATTCATAATCAAAATGATTATCTTCTATTGAAGGTAAAGGTATCCAGCACGTTACCGGTGAGGATGTTGTGGACGGTGAGTTGCAGTTTGCCACGCACCACCCGGCCTTCCACCACAGTGGGATATTCGCTTTCATTCATCCGGGGGCCGCCTCCCACCACCTGGGCCCATTTATGTCCGGGACCGGGGGCGTCAAAGCGGTAATGGTGCATGTGGGCCGTAACCAGAACCTGGCATCCGGCCTGGTCCAGCAGCGGTCCCCACATTTTGGAGCAGGTTCTCTGCCAGTAGGCAAAGTCTGCGGAATACTTAGGATCGTAATCTGCCGGGGCAACGTCTCCGGGGTTGTGGGTGGGGTCATCGTCAAAGAGCGGAATATGGCAGAAGGCCACAAGGAACGGGGCCGATGCAATCTCCGGACGCTTCAGCGCATCCCTGAGCCAATGGGTCTGTGCCTCCCGGTACTCCTTGCTCTTGAAAAGGCCGGCGAAGATGGGGTTGGTGTCCAGCTTGTCCTCGGCCGTATCCAGGCCCACAAGGGCTACGTCTCCCATCCTCACGGCGAAGTTGCGGCCCAGGTCCCAGTCCCGCACGTCCCTCTCTTCGGGCTGGCGGTACATCCACACCCGCTCCAGGTGGCGGTTGGCACGACCGCGGGAATCGTGGTTGCCGGGGCAGAAGAGGTACGGGATTTCTGCCGCATAGTCTTTCCTTTCCAGCGGATGATCCAGGAAGATGGTCACCTGCCTTTCCAGGTTTTCCTCCGAGTTGGAGGCATCTCCGTTCCACACCACGCAGGACGGGGCAATGGCGGCCACCTTGTCCAGCACGGGGCCGATAGCATCCCAGCGGGAGTGGGTGTCGTTGATTACACAGAAGCAGCTGTCCTTGAGCTTCTTGCCGGCCGTTACGAAACTATAGGTACGGGGGTCCTCTTCGGTTCCCAGCACCTTCATGTCGTAACCGTGGCCGTAGTGGATGCGGTCTGCACCAATCTTGTAGTAATAGCGCGTGGCAGGCTTCAGGCCGGTGACACGCACCTGGATAACCCGCTCGTCGATATCGGCCAGACGATAGCCTCCGCAAAGCACTTTCCGGGCGTCGGACAGGTCCTTCTTTTCTCCTATGAGCACATACCCGTTGGCCAGGGCGTTCACGGCAAAGGCCACTCCCACGGAAGTTTCGGCATAATTCTGCAGCATGGGGGCCGTTGCCAGCAGCTTTTCCGGGACCTTGTCTTCCGGCACAGCTTCCGCAGCCCTTCCGGCCGCCTTGAGCACCTCGGTGGCGCCCGTCGCCGCCACGGCTGCCGCGGCGGTGCTTTTCAGAAAATCTCGTCTATCCATATCTTTAAAAACATTATACAGAGGGGTAAATTTACAAAATTATTGTCAACTCCGAGGCCTCTTTCCATAAAAAATTTACAAAGAACGGTGGAAATAATTCAATTGGAAAAGAAAACGGATGAAGTTGTTCTTCATCCGTTTTCGACCTATTAAATTAACCAACGTCCCACAACTGGTAGTCTTTGGAATGCTCCTCCATAACTACCGGTTTTTTTATTGATTGCAAATTTAATCAACCACACCTTACACAGGCTTAATAATTTGCCAAACTGACTTCAATTTTTGACAAAAGATAAAATACTACTGGAATCGTCAAGCCCTCATCCTTCAAAATAATACCCAAGAATAAGAGTATGTTTTGAAATGATTGATATTTTTATTTATAGTTTATTTTTCTTGGAAATTTTTTGGCCATAGGGGTTCCTATGGGTGAAAATTTTTGAGGAAAATTTACCAAAAAGAAACATAAAGAATTTATTGAATCATTTCAAAACAGACTCTAAAGGCTTACTATTTCCGGGCAGTTCCGGGCCTGTTGTACCCGTCATTGATGCAGCGCTGGGAGATATGCTCTATGCGGGCCTTCGTCTCCGGATGGGAAGAGAAGAGGTTGGTGAGGAGGTTCCCGCCCTGGGAGCTTCCGGACAATTGGTCCAACTTCTCGAAGGAAGCCACCATGGACCAGGGGTTCCTGCCGGCCCCGCAGAGGAAGTTGTAGCCATAATCATCGGCCTCGGTTTCCATATCGCGGGAGAACTTGGCATTCACGATCATCTCCCCAAGGGCTCCCAGCTGGGAATCCGTAAGGGCGGCAATATTGTCGCCGGCCGATGCAATGCCCTGCAGGGCAGCCGAGGTGAGCATCTGCTTCTGCATCTGCTTGCGGGTGTGATGCAGCGCCACATGGCCCATCTCATGGCCCAGCACGCCGGCCAGTTCTTCGTCCGTCATTACGTCCATGATGCCGCTGTACACGCGCACGCTGCCATCGGCACAGGCAAAGGCATTGATTTCTTTCTCCTGATATACCTTGAAGTTGAGCGGCTGTTCGTTCACTCCGTCAAAGCTGTCGATAATCTTTCTCAGGCGCTGGGTGTACGGGCTGGATTCCGGCAGCACCACGCTCTGGGCGTCTAACTGCTGGATGTACTGGTGCACATAATTTTCCACCTGCGCATCTGTAAGGGTAAGGGCCTGAGCTGCATACACACCTCCCTGAAGCAGGCGTCCCGAATCTAAATTGGAGACAACGCCGCAGGAACTAAGGCCGACAACCACGGCCACAAGGCATAGGATTCGTTTCATACTGGTCAGTCGAGTAAGTGGAGGGGAATTTCACCCCTCCCTTCTCTCGGAACCGTGCTTGACAGTCTCCCGTCACACGGCTCTTCGTACTTACTCCTTTTTAAG
>CAJOLS010000073.1 GCA_905235535.1 uncultured Bacteroidales bacterium | reverse complement strand
GTTTCTTAAAGAAACTGACGCTCGTTTAAATATAAAAAAAGTGTTACACTTTTTCGGTACTTGCTTGTACTTCCTTTCAGTCTTTTCAATGAACTTTTTTAATAACTCCCGCCTTTCGGTGGGGCGTTAAAAACCCGCTCTGTCTCAAAGCGGGACTGCAAAGGTAGCAACTATTTTTGAACTGACAAATTTTTTCGAACAAATTTTTACTTTTTTTCATCGGCCCGGATTTTGCCATGATTCATACATGGGTTTCTCAATAAAAAAACATATCTTTGTAAGATGGAGAAATGAAGTAACCCATGGACAAGAAATTAGTCATCATCCCAACCTACAACGAAAAAGAGAACATCCGCGATATCATTGCCGCCGTCTTCGCCCTTCCCGGCCAATTCCATGTCCTGATCATTGACGACGGCTCCCCGGACGGCACCGCCGCCATCGTAAAAGAAATCCAGGCGTCGTCCCCCGAAACGCTGCACATGATTGAGCGCAGCGGCAAACTGGGCCTGGGCACCGCCTACCTCACCGGCTTCCGCTGGGCCTTGGAACAGGGATACGACTATGTCTTTGAAATGGATGCCGATTTTTCCCACAACCCGCAGGACCTCCTGCGCCTGTATGAGGCATGTTCCCAGAAAGGCGCCCAGCTGGCCATCGGCTCCCGCTACTGCAACGGAGTAAGCGTGATAGACTGGCCCATCAGCCGCATCATTATGTCCTATTTCGCATCGGCCTATGTAAGGACCGTTCTTGGAATCCGCATCTACGACACCACCGCCGGGTTTGTCTGCTATAGCCGGAAAGTGCTGGATGCCATAGACCTGGATGCCGTCAGGATGAAAGGCTACGGCTTCCAGATTGAGATGAAATATACCGCCTGGAAGCTGGGTTTCAAACTTCAGGAAGTTCCCATCGTCTTTACCAACCGGCAGAAAGGCACCTCCAAGATGAGCGGAGGCATCTTCGGGGAAGCGTTCTGGGGCGTCATGGCCCTCCGGTTCCGAAAAATAAACCCCAAAGCATAAAGCAATCCCCGGCCAGAAGACCGGGGATTCTCATTTACTTGACGGTATTCAGCACCCAGCCTCCACCAGGGGCCAGATGAATCTTGACGGGTTTGCCGTCCAGCTGGCATTCTGCCTGCTTGAAATCGCGGGCGGCCCGGTGAGCGTTTACGCCATCGGCCATAACCTGCACCTTGGCACCGGCGGGAAGGAAGCTCAGGTCCAGCTCCAGATCCCTGGGTTCCCAGTTGTTCAAGGCACCGACGTACCAGACATCTCCCTTGCGGCGGGCCATCACCAGGTACTCCCCTATCTCACCGGCCAGGGCAATGGTCTCATCCCAAACCGTAGGAACGGCGGCAATCCAGGCCGTGCATTCTGGCTCCCTCATATAATTGGAAGGAGAGTCGCAGAGCATGGAGAGCGGAGCGTCGAAGATAATGTACTCTGCCAGCTGGTGGCAGCGCGTACCCTGGGACATGGGCTCATCCCCCACGGAACGGTAATTGGCGCGTGTAGCGTTTCGCATGGCACCCTGGGTATAATCGGCCGGGCCGGCCACCAGGCGGGTAAAGGGAATGGTTACGTCATAAGTGACCTGATCCACATCGGGACTCCCCCATTTCATATTCTCCAGGCCGTAAACGCCTTCGTAGTTGAGCACGTTGGGATAAGTACGGGACAAGCCCACCGGCTTGCAGGCACCGTGGAAATCCACGAACATGTGGTATTTGGCTGCCACAGCCGCGGCGTTGCGGTAGAAATGCATCATGTTCTGGTCGTCGTGGTCCATGAAGTCTATCTTCCAACCTTTTACGCCCAGGGCGGAATACTGGGCGCAGAGCTCCTCCATCTGGTCTTCAAAAAGACGGGCGATGGTCCAGAGCACAATGCCCACCCCCTTGGACTGGCCATAGCGCACCAGTTCCGGAAGGTCGATCTCCGGGCGGGTTTCCTTCATGTTGAGAACGGTATTCTTGGCCCAGCCTTCGTCCAGCACCACATACTCGATGCCCTTGGCGGCCGCAAAATCTATATAATATTTATAGGTTGCCGTATTGATGCCGGACTCGAAGTCCACCCCGTAGATGTTCCATCCGTTCCACCAGTCCCAGGCCACCTTGCCGGGCCTCAGCCAGGACACGTCCCCAATGGCATTGGGGCTGGCCAGGCGCCAGGTCATATCGCTCTGCGCAAGGTCCTTGGCCTCCGGGGCAACAATCACGGCACGCCAGGGCATCACGCTTACATCCTCTGCTATCACATCCTTGCGGGAAGTGATGATGCGCTGGAAGGTGTTCCCGTCCTCTGCCTCATAGCTGGCAGGCAACCTGGCAAACATTCCCTTGAGGGAAACACCGCCGTTTCCATTGTAGAGGTACATGCCGGGATAGTCGATAAGATCGGCCTCCACGATGCAGAGCTTGATGCCCTGCTCCGCCTCTACCGTAATGGGCAGGAAAGCGATGCGGTCTGCATTCCACTCCGAGATTTTGGCGTGGGTATAATGGGCCTCCTGGGAGGAGAAGAACTGGCTCTCAAGGGTTTGCGTATGCTGATTCACATACGGGATATACGCCGGCCAGTCCTGGGCAAAGGAGAAGAGGATGTCTTCGGACTTCACCGTAACGGGCTTTACCGGCACAAAACGCCAGGCAATGCCGTCGTCATAGGCGCGGAAAACCAGGTTGTACTCCTTGGTCTGGAGCACCAGCTCGTTGAAATGGTCCCGTACCCGGGAGCGCTTGAAAACAGGGGCATCCACCGTAGTATCCACGGTGCGGGTGACGGCCTTTTTAATCTGGGCCGAAGGGCCCCACAGTTTGCCGTTTTCCAGCGTAAGCTGCAGGCGGGAAGGCTGGATGAGCAGCAGCCCGTCCCGCTCGATGCTGTAGGTTAACGTTTTCCCGGCGTCAATCTTCACGCTCAAGTGACCGTCCGGAGACGTAACGGTGTAATCCTTGGCAGAGGCCAGGGAACACACGGCGGCAAGAGCCCAAACAAAAAGAGTTCGTTTCATGATGGTTATTTGATTAGTCTCAATCCTATGCGGTTTCTTTCCAGGTCTATGCTAAGTACTTGGACCATAATATGTTGATGCAGTTTAAGCACCTTGGAGGGAACGGCCATGCCCTTCACCCCCATCTGGGAAGCATGAACGAGCCCGTTCTCATGAAGGCCAATGTCCACAAACGCCCCGAAGGCAGTGAGGTTGGTCACAATGCCGGGCAGTTCCATGCCGGGCTTGAGGTCTTCTATCTCATGGATATCATCGGCAAAGGAGAATTCCTGCGCACTTTCGCGAGGGTCCCGGCCGGGCTTCTGCAGTTCCAGGATAATGTCGTTCACCGTGGGAAGGCCGAAGTCTTTCTCCACATACTGAGCGGCCTGGATTCCCTTGCAGGCCTCTGCATTGCCCACCAGCTCCTTCGTGCTCATGTGCAAGTCCTTGGCCATCCTGGCCACAATGTGATACGCCTCGGGATGCACGGCCGAATTGTCCAGCGGATTGGCCGCCCCGTGGATGCGGAGAAAGCCGGCACACTGCTGGAAGGCCTTGTCTCCCAGGCGGGGCACCTTGCGCAGATCCTCCCTGCTCTTGAAATCTCCGTTCTTGGCGCGGTAGTCCGTAATGGCCTTGGAAAGCGCCGGGCCAATGCCGCTCACATAGCGAAGCAGATACGGGCTGGCCGTATTGAGGTTCACGCCCACGCTGTTCACGCAGCTTTCCACCGTGTTGTCCAGTTTCTCCTTCAGGAGCCCCTGGTCCACATCGTGCTGATACTGTCCCACACCCAGGGACTTGGGGTCTATCTTCACCAGTTCCGCCAGGGGATCCATGAGGCGGCGGCCGATGGAAACCGCCCCGCGGACGGTGACGTCGTACTCCGGGAACTCCTCCCGGCCCACTTCGGAGGCCGAATACACAGAGGCTCCGTCCTCACTCACGGAGAAGATGCGCACCTGCTCCGGCAGGCCCACCTTGCGCACAAACTCTTCGGTCTCGCGCCCGGCGGTGCCGCTGCCTATGGCAATGACTTCAATCCTGTATTTTTCCACCAGACCGGCCACCTTGATGATGGCGTCCATCTTCCTGGCCACCGGCGGATGCGGGAAAATGACGTCGTGCTCCAGCAGGTTGCCCTGCTCGTCCAGGCACACCACCTTGCAGCCCGTGCGGAAGCCCGGGTCTATGGCCATTACGCGCTTCTGGCCCACCGGAGGGTCCATCAGCAGCTGGCGCAGGTTGTCCCCGAACACCTGGATGGATTCTATATCGGCCTTTTCCTTGGCCTCCCGCAGCACCTCTCCCGTGATGGAAGGGTCCAGCAGGCGCTTCCAGGCATCGTCCACGGCCTCTCTCACCTGCTGGTGCGAAGGATAGCCGTGCTCCTGGCAATAGTCGTAATAGAGCTTGTTGCCGCACTTTTCCCCGTCGGCATCTATCTCCACCTTGAGGAACCCTTCTTCCTGGGCACGGAGCATGGCCAGAAGGTTGTGGGAAGGGATTTTGGAGAGGGGCTGGGAGAAACTGAAATAAGAGCGGTATTTGGCCGCCTCCGGGCTTTCCTTGCCGGCCTTGGTCACCGTAGAGCACACCCGGCGGGTGCGGTAGATGCCCCTTAACGTTTCCCGGTTGTGCGCCGTTTCGCTGATGCGCTCCGCCAGGATGTCCCGCGCACCCTGCAGGGCTTCTTCCACGGACGCCACCTCCCCTTTCACGAACTTGGCGGCATCGGCCTCGGGATTGCGGGTTTTGTTGTTCCAAAGGAGGTCTGCCAGGGGTTCCAGGCCTTTTGCCACGGCCACCGTGGCGCGCGTCTTGCGTTTGGGCCGATAGGGAAGATACAGGTCTTCCAGTTCACTTCCGCTCACGCAGTCTTCGATGGCCTTCTGCAGCTCCGGGGTAAGCTTCCCTTGCTCCTGAATGGTTCCCAGGATGGAAACCTTGCGCTTTTCCATTTCCCCGAAAACATCGGCCCAGTGCTTGACCTCCCCCACTTCCACGTCCGTGAGGCCGCCCGTACGCTCTTTGCGGTAACGGCTGATGAAGGGGATGGTGCAGCCCTCCGCAAACAACTCCATGCAATTCTCCACCTGCCACTTCCGGATGCGAAGCAGCTGGGCTATGTAATTCAGATACAGTTCTTTCATAAGCTTATTCCACGTATAGGAGGAGACCCTTGAGGTATTCTCCTTCGGGGTGATAGATATTGACGGAATGGTCTGCCGGCTGGTTCAGTCGGTCCAGGATGCGGACGCTGCGGCCGGTTTCTGCGGCGGCGGAGAACACGGCCAGGGCAAAAGCCTCCTTGTCCACCACCTGCGAACAGCTGAAGGTGAACACGAAGCCGCCGGGTGCCACCTTGGCAATGGCGGCGGCATTCAGGCGCTGGTACGCCCTGAGGGCGTTCTTGAGAGCCCCGCGGTGCTTGGCAAATGCCGGCGGGTCCACTATCATGAGGTCGTAGGCACCGTCCGGTACATTCTTGACAAACTCTATGGCATCCGTGCAGTAGGATGTGTGCTGCTCTGTCGTGAAGCCGTTCAGGGCCACGTTGCGGTCCACCATGTCCATGGCCCGCTTGGAACTGTCCACGGAATCTACGTGGGCGGCGCCTCCGGCCAGGGCGCAGATGGAGAAACCGCCCGTATAGCAGAAGAGGTTGAGTACCCGGCGGCCGGCGGCCAGGGAGCCCACGCGGAAACGGTTCTCCCGCTGGTCCAGGAAAAAGCCGGTCTTCTGCCCCTCGCACCAGTTCACCAGGAACTTGTTGCCGTTTTCCAGCACGGCCAGTTCGTCGGATTCAAAGCCATCGGCCTTATACAGATAGCCGTCGATGAGTTCCAGGCCGGCCTTGAACGGGGCGGTGCCGGAGCTTTTGTCGTAAACGGCCTTCAGGCGCGGGCCGTACAGCTGCTGCAGGGCTTCGGAGATGGCGGCCTTGGCGCGGAACATGCCCACGGAATGGGCCTGGAGCACGCAGACGCCGTCGTAATAGTCTATGATGAGCCCGGGCAGCCCGTCTCCCTCCCCGTGCACCAGGCGGTAGCAAGTGGTCTGGGCCGATGCAGCCAGCCCGTATGCCTCCCGCAGCTTGTACGCACGGGTGAGCATGCGCAGCCAGAAATCGGCCCGGGTAGGGTCCTCGTCAAAGCTCAGGACCCGGACGGCGATGGAGCCAATCTGGTAATGGCCGCAGCAAAGCAGTTTGCCTTCGGCCGAACAGACGCTTACCAGGTCTCCTTCGGCCGGATGCCCCACAATCTGGGCCACGGCCCCGGAGAACACCCAGGGGTGAAAACGCAACAGAGACTCCTCCCTGCGGGGCTTCAAGATAATCTTATCCATGCTGCTCGGGGGTAAGAGGGTTCTTTTCGGAGGCCTGGAGCCTCAGGTACATTTCCCGGCACACCCAGGCGTCCGTAGCGGCATATCTCTGCTGGCTTTCGGAGAGCTTTTCGGCCTCCCAGTTGCTCAGCTGCTGGGCCTTGGAGATTTTCACGCCCAGGATGATGGCCGTCATCTTCTTGACGGACTTGTCCCGGATGCCGTATTCCCACACGCAGTTCTGCAAATCTACAAAACCCATGGGGGAAAACCGGGTTATCTTCTGAAGGCCCCGGACATCGTCCAGGGTGGCGGCACCCACCTTCACGATGGCGGGATTGGCCAGGATGGAAGCAAGGGAGCGCGGCAGACCGCATTTTTTCAGACGGAACAGGAAAGCCTTCCCGCTGCCGGAAAGCTGCAGGAGCGCCGTTCCGGAGGAAGGCTGGTCCGGGGAGAACGTAGGACGGGTTTCCGTATCGAATCCCAGCACCTTCTGCTTTTTCAAATAGCGGACAGCCTGGGCGAACACCTCGTCCTGGGCGTCCACCACCACAATCTCTCCCGGGAACGAAGCCAGTTCCAGGGCCGCTATCTCTTCCGGACTGATGGAGGTTTGGTATAGAGTCGGGGTCATCTGTCCGGATCCGAATTCTGCGCTTTCGTTGTTCTTCATATATCATGCAAAAATACACAATTCCCCCGGGAGTTGCAAGAGATACCCGCAGGACGGGCCATGTGTTGGAAATTACAATTATTGTATTTACATTTGTGAGAATAGAACCAACACAAAGCATACGTGATATTATGAAAAAGTGTATTCTGACTCTGGCCCTTGCAGCGGCCGCCTTCTCCGGAGCCCGGGCACAACGTGCCCCCAGCCCCGTCAGTGCCAAGGATTATACCTTCACCGTAGTGAAGGAGAATCCCGTCACCCCCGTCAAAAACCAGAACAACAGCGGCACCTGCTGGTGCTACAGCGGCCTCTCCTTCCTGGAGTCCGAGGTTATCAAGGCCAAGGGCATCAAGGACCCCGCCCTGTATCCGGATTTTTCCGAAATGTTCATCGTGCGCCGTTCCTACTATGACCGCGCCATCAAATTCGTCCGCCTGGACGGCAGCCTCAACTTTGCCGTGGGGTCGGACTTCGGGGATGTGATTGAAACCGCCAAGGCATACGGCCTCATAGACCAGAAGGCATACACCGGCATGCAGTACGGCTACGACCTCCCCGTGCAGGGAGAACTGGACGCCGGCCTCAAGGGCTATGTGAACGCCGTGGTGAAAAACCCCAACCGCAAACTCACCAAAGTATGGCCCAAGGGCGTGGACGGCATCCTGGATGCCTACATGGGCCAGGTTCCCGAAACCTTCGTGGTAAACGGTGTAACCTATACCCCCGAAAGCTACCGTGACGCCCAGGGCATCAACCTGGACGACTATATCGGCTTCACCTCCTATACCCACCATCCCTTCTACACCCAGTTTGCCATGGAGGTACAGGACAACTGGCGCAACTCCCCTTCCTGGAACGTTCCCCTGGACGAGTTCATGGCCATCATGGACTACGCCGTGGAAAACGGTTACACCGTGGCCTGGGGCGGTGACGTCTCCGAGGCCGGTTTCACCCGCGACGGTCTGGGCATCCTGATTGACACCAAGGCCGCCACCGCCGGCTCCGACCGGGAGCGCTGGGTGGGCAAGACCGATGAGAAGCCCGCCGACAAGCCTGCCGTGAAGGAAATCAAGGTAACCCAGGAACTCCGTCAGCAGTACTACGACGAGAAGACTTCCACCGACGACCACGGCATGCACCTCTACGGCATTGCCAAGGACCAGAACGGCACCAAGTATTACATGATCAAGAACTCCTGGGGAGAAAGCGGCGCCTACAAGGGCCTCTGGTACATGTCCGAGGAATTCGCCAAAGGGAAGACCCTGAACATCCTTGTGAACAAGAAAGCCGTTCCCAAGGAAATCCTCAAAAAAATTGGCGTTAAGTAAGAGTCTGTTTTGAAATGATTGATATTTTTATTTATAGTTTATTTTTGTGGAAATTTTTCTTGAAAATTTTTGGCCATAGGGGGGCCTATGGGTGA
>CAJOLS010000072.1 GCA_905235535.1 uncultured Bacteroidales bacterium | reverse complement strand
GTTCAGAATGACAAAAACCGAAAAAGGCAGCCAACGACTCTACAAACTGCACAAAAGTAAAAATAATTCTCTTGACAACAAAAAGAAAAGGGCTTAAACATTCCTGCTCAAGTCCTTGACCATTATCAACTTCCACTCGGTTTATTCGTGTTTGGAAAACCTTTCCCAGGCCAGCTGCTCCCACTGGGTGCCGGGGCGGCCGTAATTGGCGTAAGGGTAGATGGAGATACCTCCGCGCGGGGTGAAGAAGCCCGTCACTTCCAGGTATTTGGGGTCCATCAGCTTCACCAGGTCTTTCATGATGGTGTTCACGCAGTCTTCGTGGAAGTCTCCGTTGGAGCGGAAGCTGAACAGGTACAGCTTGAGGGATTTGGATTCCACCATCCGCTTGTCCGGAACATAGCTGATGCGGATTTCCGCAAAGTCCGGCTGGCCGGTGATGGGGCACAGAGTGGTAAATTCCGGGCAGTTGAAACGTACCCAGTAATCGTTTTCCTGGTGCTGGTTCTCAAAGGTTTCCAGCACTTCGGGGGCATAAGTCTGGCTATAGACGCTCTTGCGTCCCAGAGCCTGCACTTCTGAACGTTCTCTTGCCATATCTTATTCCTCCCCTGCTTCTTTGAGCCTTTCGGCGTTTTCGGCAATCTGCAGCTGGTCTATGCACTCCTGGATGTCTCCGTCCATAAAGACGGGCAGGTTGTACATGCTCCAGCCAATGCGGTGGTCCGTTACGCGGCCCTGAGGATAATTATAGGTGCGGATTTTGGCCGATCTGTCTCCGGTAGATACCATGGTCTTTCTCTTGGCGGCAATGCCGTCCAGGTACTTCTGGTGCTCCATGTTGTACAGACGGGTGCGGAGCTCTTCCATGGCGCGGTCCAGGTTCTTGAGCTGGGAACGCTCTTCCTGGCACTGCACCACAATGCCGGAAGGGATGTGGGTGAGGCGCACGGCCGAATAGGTGGTGTTGACGCCCTGGCCGCCGGGACCGGAAGCGCAGAAAAGGTCTTTGCGGATATCGGCCGGATTGAGCTCGATATCAAACTCACCGGCTTCGGGGAACACGGCTACGGAAGCGGCCGATGTCTGGATGCGGCCCTGGGTTTCCGTCTGGGGCACGCGCTGCACGCGGTGCACGCCGGATTCGTATTTCATGATGCCGTACACGCCGTCGGCAGAGGAGGAAAGCTTGAAAACAATCTGCTTGTAGCCACCGGCCGTACCGGGGGCCTGGTCGGAGATTTCCAGCTTCCAGCCGCGTCTCTCTGCAAAGTGCTGGTACATGCGGAAGAGGTCTCCGGCAAAGATGGCAGCCTCGTCGCCGCCGGTGCCGCCGCGGATTTCCACCATGGCGTTCTTGCTGTCGTCCGGATCGGCCGGAATGAGAAGGAGCTTGATGTTCTGTTCCATCTCCGGGAGCTTGGGTTCAATATCGGCAATCTCATCCTTGGCCATTTCCTTGAGGTCCTCGTCCTTCTCGTTCATAAGGATGTCCTTGGCCTGCGCCAATTCCTCCACCAGCCTCTTGTATTCCAGGCCGGCGGCAATGATGGGCTGCAGCTCCTTGTAGTCCTTGTTCAGCTGGACGAACTTTTTCATGTCCCCAATCACCTCGGGGTCCGAGAGCTGCTCCTCCAGCTTCTTGTATTTATCCTGAAGGCTCAGGACCTTCTCCAACAGCGTATTCTCTGCCATGGCATTTGTCTTTAAGCTTGCAAAGATAGCAAAATTATCTGAGATTCCCTCTGTACTCTTCCCGGTACTCGGCCGTAGCGGTGAAGAAGACATCGGCACTGGAATTGAGGGCCGTCTCTACGGAATCCTGCACCACACCTATGATGAAGCCCACGGCCACCGCCTGCATGGCCACATCGTTGCCTATGCCCAGGAAGGAGCAGGCCAGGGGGATGAGAAGGAGCGAGCCGCCGGCCACTCCGGAAGCGCCGCAGGCACCCAGCGTGGCCACCACGCCCAGGAACACGGCACTGGCGAAACTCACCTCAATGCCCAGGGTATGGGCCACGGCCAGCGTCATCACCGTAATGGTGACGGCCGCACCGTTCATGTTGATGGTGGCGCCCAGCGGAATGCTCACCGAATAGAAATCCCGGTCCAGCCCCAGCTTCTTGCAAAGGGCCATGTTGACGGGAATATTGGCGGCCGATGAACGGGTGAAGAAAGCCTGCAGCCCACTCTCCTTCAGGCAGGTCCAAAGGAGCGGATAGGGATTCCTCCGTATGGATAGGAAAGACCACAAGGGGTTGAGAACCAGGGCATTGAACAGCATGCAGCCCACCAGTACCAGAATGAGGCGGCCATACGTGGTAAAAATATCCAGCCCGTTTTCCGAAACGGCCGAAAACACCAGGCCCAGGATGCCGAAAGGGGCGAACTGGATAACCCAGCGTACAATGAGGGAAACCACATCGGCCAAGTCTGCGACCACGTGGATGGTGGCCTGCGTAGCCGCAATCTTAAGCGCCAGTCCTATGAGGAGGGACCAGAAGAGGATGCCGATATAATTGGCCGTAGCCAGGGAGGTCACGGGATTGGTGACCATATTGGTGAGCAGGTTGGAGAAGACGTCCGAAAGGTCTGCCGGGGCGCTGGCCACTGCCACATCCTGCAATTGGAGGGTTACGGGAAAAAGGAAACTGCCGGCCACGGCCACCAGGGCGGCAGACAGCGTACTAATCACATACAGGCCGATGACCGTGCGGAAACGGGAGCCCATTCCCCCGCCGGCGCCGGCAATGGAAGAGATGACCAGCATGGCCACCAAAAGGGGCGCAATGGCCTTGAGGGCGCTCACAAAGAGCGTCCCCAGAATTCCTATCCACGTCCAGCCCGGGACCGCAAGCGCCAGGACGGCGCCAATGACCAGGCCGATGAAAATGCGCAGGATGAGGCTGGTGGCGACCCATTTTTTCAGGAGGACGGGGAGCGGAACATTCATAGGAAAAGCGCTAAGAGTCTGTTTTGAAATGATTATCGGCCGAAACGCTCGAAAGCGGCACGCTCCAGGGCTTCCCTGTCTTCGGGATGGGCTATGCCGGCAAGAAGTCTGGCCCTCTCCTGCAGGGATTTTCCATAGAGGTTGACGGCGCCGAACTCCGTTACCACCCACTGGACGTCGGCCCTCGGGGTGACTACGCCGGCACCGGGCTTCAGGGTGGGCACAATCTTGGGCAGGCCCTTGGTGGTGCGGGAAGCCAGCGCTATGATGGCCTTGCCGCCCTTGGACAGCTTGGCGCCGCGCACGAAATCCAGCTGGCCGCCCGTTCCGGAATAGATGCGGGTGCCGATGGAATCTGCGCACACCTGGCCCGTGAGGTCTATCTCTATGGCCGAGTTGATGGAAACCATGCCGGGGTTGCGGGCTATGTTCCAAGGGTCGTTGGTATAGGTTATTTCCTTCATGAGTACCGCCGGGTTGCGGTTTACGAATTCGTACAGCTTCCGGGAACCCAGGAGGAACGAGGCCACCACCTTGCCGGTATCTATCACTTTGCAGGAATTGTCAATGACCCCGCTCCGGATGAGCTCCAGGGCCCCGTCGGAGAACATTTCCGTGTGAAGGCCCAGGTGCTTGTGGCCGCTGAGGCAGGCGCAGATGGCATTGGGCATGGCGCCTATGCCCATCTGGAGGCAGGCGCCGTCCGGGACCAGTTGGGCGCAGTGCCGGCCAATAGCACGGTCTGTCTCCGAAGGCTGCGAGTATTCCTTGGTGACAAGGGGGGTATCGGCCTTTACCAGGGCCGTGAAAGTTTCTATGGGGACCAGGTCTCCATATGCGAAGGGAACGTTGGGATTGACTACGGCAATGCGCTCCCGAGCCACCTCCAGAGCGGCGACGGAGCAATCTACCGAAGTGCCCAGCGAAACCATGCCGTCCACAGGCTCTGACACTTGCACCAGGGCCACGTCGCAGCGGAGGGCTCCGGTGCGGTACATGGCCTGGGTCTCATACAGGTTCACGGGGATATAATCGGCCTGGCCTTCCTGTACGAAGGAGCGCACGTTGGGGCCCACGAAGAAGCCCTGGTCCAAGAAAGGGCCTCCCCGCGCATAAGGCGCGGGACCTTCCGTATGGAAATGGTGGAAATGGACGTCCTGCAGTTCTCCGGCCCTTTGGGCAAGGGCCTCAATGAGCACGTGCGGCACGCTGGCGATGCTGGAAAGGTGGATGTGGTCTCCGCTGCGGACCACGCGGACGGCCTCCGGGGCTGAGATGAAGTTTGTCTTGTTCATTTGGGAAACAAATATAGCATATTTTGTTGTATCTTTGCGTCTCAAAATCATTTTCTATGCACACCCGAGAGGAAAAACTGGAAGCTTTCGGCCGATTGCTGGACATCATGGACGCCCTGCGCATGAAATGCCCCTGGAACGCCGCCCAAACCATGGATACCATCCGTCCCATGACGGAGGAGGAGGTGTACGAACTGTCGGACACCATCCTGGAGGGAGACCGCCAGGGAACGGCCAAGGAAATTGGGGACCTGCTGTACCACATGGTCTTCTATGCCCGCATCGGAGAGGAAGAGGGGGCCTTTGACATTGCCGATTCCATTGGCAAGGTGTGCGACAAGATGGTGTTCCGCCACCCGCACGTGTTTGGCCCCGAGGCAGGAAAACCTACATCGGCCAAAGAGATTGCCGACACCTGGGAACTGGTGAAAGCCAAGGAAAAGGACGGCAACAAAACCGTGATGGGCGGCATCCCCAAGGCCATGCCCGCCCTGCTCAAAGCCCTTTCCATGCAGGAAAAGGCCCGCGGCTGCGGCTTTGACTGGGAGAAGAAGGAAGACGTCTGGGCCAAGGTGCAGGAAGAAGTTACGGAAGTGTCTGAGGCCGTTGCCGAGGAGGATGCCGTCCGGCGGGAAATGGAGTTTGGAGACCTTCTGTTTGCCGTTGTCAACGCCGCCCGGCTCTACGGAGTGGACCCGGAGGCCGCCCTGGGCCGTTCCAGCGAAAAGTTCCGCCGCCGCTTCAATTATATGGAGGCCGAAACCCTCCGCAGCGGACGCCAGCTGAGGGACATGACCCTGTCCCAGATGGACGCCCTTTGGGACCAGGCCAAAGCCAAGGGCCTGTAAGGCACCCTTAAAAAAATTGAAAAAAATGTTTGTGCGATTAGGATTTATTCGTACTTTTGTGCCCCGTTATAGGATACCATAAGGCAATTCCAACGCATGAACACCAAGTATATTTTCATTTCAGGCGGAGTTGCGTCCTCTCTCGGGAAGGGCATCATTGCTTCGTCGCTGGCGAAACTCCTGCAGGCCAGGGGCCTCAGAGTCACCATCCAAAAATTCGACCCCTATATTAACATAGACCCCGGAACCCTCAATCCTTACGAGCACGGTGAATGTTACGTCACGGAAGACGGAGCGGAGACGGACCTGGACCTGGGCCACTACGAGCGTTTCCTGGGTGTGCACACCTCCCAGGCCAACAACGTGACCACGGGCCGCATCTACCACACCGTCATCACCCGCGAACGCGAGGGCGCGTACCTGGGAAAGACCGTCCAGATTGTTCCCCACATAACGGACGAGATTAAGCGCAGGATGCTCCTTTTAGGACAAACCGGGGATTATGACGTAATCCTTACCGAAATTGGCGGAACGGTGGGAGACATGGAATCCCAGCCCTTTGTGGAGGCCGTGCGCCAGTTGCAGTGGGAACTGCCGGAAGAGGACTGCATGACCATCCACCTCACCCTTATCCCCTACCTGAACGCCGCACAGGAGCTCAAGACCAAGCCCACCCAGCACTCCGTGCAGATGCTCCAGAAGGCCGGCGTAAAGCCCGACGTTATTGTCTGCCGCACGGAGCATCCCCTCTCGGAGGACCTCCGCCGCAAGATTGCCCTTTTCTGCAATGTGCGCCCCGGCCATGTGATCCAGAGCATAGACGCCTGGAGCATCTATCAGGTTCCCCTGAACATGCACGAGGAACACTTAGACGAACTGGCCGTGAGAAAGCTCCAGATAGAGAATTTCAACCAGCCGGATTTGGGCCGATGGAAGGAATTCCTCCAGCGCCTGTCCCATCCTTCCCACGAAGTGCAGATTGTGCTGGTGGGCAAATATGTGGAGCTGCAGGATGCCTACAAGTCCATCCAGGAGGCCCTTGTACACGCCGGAGCTGCCAACGACTGCAAGGTGCACGTGAGAACCGTCCAGAGCGAGCATATCACGGCCGGTAACGTGGCACAGCTCCTCTCCGGGGCCGACGGCATCCTGGTGGCCCCCGGCTTCGGGGAACGCGGCCTGGAAGGAAAGATCCACGCCGTGCGCCACGCCCGCGAGAAGGGCCTCCCCTTCCTGGGCATCTGCCTGGGCATGCAGATGTGCGTGGTGGAATTTGCCCGCAACGTGATAGGCTGGAAAGACGCCGTTTCTACGGAAGTGAATACCCAGACCAAGCACCCCGTGATTGATATGATGGAAGACCAGAAGAAGACCACCATCAAGGGCGGCACCATGCGCCTGGGGGCCTATGCATGCCAGCTGGAAGCCGGTTCCTTGGTGGCCTCTCTGTATGGGACCACGGAGATTTCCGAGCGTCACCGCCACCGCTACGAGTTCAACTCCAAATACTTGGAAGACTTCACCAAGGCAGGCCTCAAGGCCACCGGCCGCAACCCGCAGACGGGCCTGGTGGAAGTGGTGGAACTGCCCGGCCATCCCTTCTTCATCGGCGTCCAGTTCCATCCCGAATACAAGAGTACGCCGGAAAACCCGCATCCCCTCTTCAAGGGACTGGTGAAAGCCGCGCTGGACAATAAGAAAAAATAGGATGGAGGATTCCCTTCTCTGGAAAGATGAGCTGCATGAGGAGTGCGGCGTGTTCGGGTGCTTCGGCGTAGAAAACGCCGCCGAGATTACCCGGGCCGGGCTGCTTATGCTCCAGCACCGGGGGCAGCAGGGCTGCGGCATCGCCGCCCTGGATGCCCGGGGCGCCATCCACCTGAAAAAGAATGCCGGCCTGGTGCGGGAAGTCTTCTTCCGGGAAGAGTTGCCGGAGCTTCCCGGAGCCGCCGCCATCGGCCATGTTCGCTATCCTACCAGCGATATCGGAGGGGTGGAAAATATCCAGCCCTTCAAGATGACCGGCCGCAAAGGTACCTTTGCCCTGGCCCACAACGGCAACATTGTGAACGCCGGCCATATCAGGAAACTGGTTGAAACCCGGGGGCACCTGCTGCAGTCCACTTCCGACAGCGAACTGTTTTCCCTCCTGATTGGCATGGCCGGCGGGGACTGGACCCGCAAAATCCTCTCTGCCGCCCACCAGCTGGACGGAGCGTTCTCTACGGTTATCCTTACCCCGGAAGCCCTCTACGCCTGCCGGGACCGCTACGGCCTCCGTCCCCTTTCCATCGGCCGCTTGCAGGACGGTTATGTGGTGGCCAGCGAAACCTGCGCCCTGCAGTTCCTGGGGGCCGGTTTTGTCCGGGACGTGGAGCCCGGGGAACTGGTGCGGATAGATGCAGAAGGCATTCGCAGCTTTAGACATTCTTTTCTAAGCTGCCGGAAGATGTGCTCCATGGAGTATATCTATTTTGCCAGGCCGGACAGCGACATGGAAGGGTGCAGCGTCCACGCCTTCCGCAAACGCTCCGGCGCCCTTCTATGGGAAGAACACCCGGTAGAGGCCGATTTGGTGATGTGCGTGCCCGAATCGGGGATGAGCGCCGCCATCGGCTATGCCGAGGCCAGCGGCCTTCCTCTGGAAATGGGCCTCCTGAAGAATATGTACGTGGCCCGCACCTTCATCCAGCCCACCCAGTCTCTGAGGAACCTGGGCGTGAGGATGAAGCTTTCCCCGGTGCAGAGCATCGTGGCGGGCAAACGCCTGGTGGTCATTGACGATTCCATAGTCCGGGGAACCACTTCCCGGCAGATTGTGCAGCTGCTCCGCAGTTCCGGGGCCAGGGAAGTCCACATGCGCATTGCCAGCCCCGTCTATGCCTGGCCCTGCTTCTATGGCATTGACACCGGCACCCGGGACCAGCTCATCGGCGCCCGGATGGACCAGGAGGCCATCCGCGACTTCATAGGCGCGGATACGCTTCACTATTTGTCTGTAAAAGCCCTGTCCCAGGCCGCCGGAGGCCGGGAACTGTGCACCGCGTGCTTTGACGGGTGCTATCCCTCAGACCTGTACGGCCATCAGGAGGCTTAAAACCTACTTGATCAGATTCCCCAGGATGCTTCTGGTAAGTTCCTTGCTAAGGGTGTTGGTTGCACTCTTGGTGGCCTTTGTGACCATCTTGGAGCCGGTGGAGGTTTTGGAAGTGCTCTTCTTGCCGGTTACTTTGGTAGTAACAGCGTCGGCGGCGGCAGCGTGGAAGACTCCGCCACCGTTACCTCCCCCCCCCGTTTTCCCCTGGTCCAGCTGCAGCACGACGCAGTCCACCATCCTCTCCGTTCCCACCCTGACCTATGCCCCCTTCTGCCTGTTCAACATCCTCTCGCCCTTCATGTCCCTCATCGTGGCGCTGATTGGCTGGAAGATTGTGCGGAATCAGTAAATTTTGAGTTATCCGAGATGACGGCAGGTCATAGTTTCCTTGAATCCCCTTCGAATCTGCCTCATTACGCGGTTTTTCTGCATCATTTCCTCAAATTTGATGCAGATAAATGTAAAATGAGGCAGAAAAAAGCTATCTTTGCAATGAAATAACGAAGTGATATGCACGAGTTTGACTTCATAAACCGTCCC
>CAJOLS010000071.1 GCA_905235535.1 uncultured Bacteroidales bacterium | reverse complement strand
CGTGGTGAGGCAGATGGTGGTGGTGAAAATATCGGCCACAATCCAAAGCATCCACTGCTGCAGATAGCTCTGGGCCAGCCACCAGGTGGCAATGACGCTGAGGGTAACGGCTATGGCATCCAGCCGGGAGGCAGGATCCCCTGCGGCCTTCAGCACCTGCATCAGCACCAGGGAACCCAGCACGAAGAGCACGGCGCTCCAGACGGCCACGGCCATAGGAATACGGGACAGATGAATATCCCCCTCCCCTACGGCCTCACTGGCCTTTCTCCACTGGATAAAGCCTATGACGGACATCACCACATAATAGATATTCAGGCCCATGGAAGCCCACACATGGGTGACGGCAAACTCAAAAGCACACGCCGTGCTTGTGAGGATTCCCACCACCCACATGCTGTTCTTCTGCAAAATCTCCAGGACCAGGTACACAACCCCGGTCACCATGGCGAATACTTCTATGGCCTGGATGACTTCTGTCATTCTGAGCGTCCTGTCATTCTGAGCGTCCTGTCATTCTGAGCGTCCTGTCATTCTGAGCGAAGCGAAGAATCTATCTTACTTCTATCAGTTCCACCACGAATTTAAGGGCGCTGCACGGCGGAATGCCGTGGGTACCGTTCTCGCCATAGGCCAGGTTATACGGCAGGTAAAGCTCGTACTTGGCGCCTTCGCTCATCAACTGCAGGCCCTCGGTCCAGCCCTTGATTACCTGGTTGAGGCCAAACTCGATGGGTTCTCCCCTCTTGTAGGAGCTGTCAAACACCTGACCGCTCGGGAAAGTGCCCTCATAGTGGCAGTACACCTTGTCCGTAGCCTTGGGCTTGCGGCCGGTTCCTTCCTTGATTACCTTATACATAAGGCCGCTGCCGGTGGCTTTCACCTGGGGGTCTTTGGCCATCTGGGCCAGGAACTTCTCGCCCTCCTGTTTGGCGGCGGCGCCGGCTGCGGCAGCCCGCTCGGAGGTTTCCTCCTCCAGCTCCTTGTAGAAAGCTTCCAGGGCAGCACCGGCCTCGTCCATGGAGAGATCCAGTTTGCCGCCGGTGAGCATATCCTTGAGACCTTTCAGGAAGTCGTCAACATTAGCCACGTGGATTCCCTGCTGATAAAAGCTGGAAGCCACGCTCATACCAAAAGCGTAAGATTTCTTATCCATAATCCTATTAATGTATTGCGGTCAAAAAAAGCTTCAGCGTTTGCTGAAGCTTTTTTTGAGCCACTCATCAGGCTCGAACTGACGACCTGCGCGTTACGAATGCGCTGCTCTACCGACTGAGCTAAAGTGGCTTGACCGACTGTAATGAATCGGGACTGCAAATATACAAACAATTTTTCGTATTTTTGCAACAAATTCTTTGTTATGCGTTCGGATATTATTGTAATCGGCGGAGGAGCCGCCGGGCTCATGGCTGCCGCAGGGGCGGCAAAAATCCTGGCCTCAAGTGAAAATGGCGGCACGGTAACCGTTTTGGAGAAAATGCCCAGGGCGGGCCGCAAGGTAATGATTACCGGTAAGGGCCGATGCAATTTTACCAACGTAAAAGACTGGGCCGATTTCTCTGCCCACATCCACACGGACGCCAATTTCGTCAGCCCCGCGTGGCACAACCTCACCCCCCAGGGCATGGTGGATTTCCTGAAGGAATTCGGCCTCAGAAGCGTGGTGGAACGTGGAGACCGCGCGTATCCCGCCACCCACATGGCCGGGGACGTGGTGGATACCCTCCTGAGGGCCTGCACCCTCAGCGGCGTCAAGGTGGTCACGGACTGCGAAGTCAAGACCATCGACGTCACGCCCCGCGGCTTCAGCCTGGACTGTGTGCAAACCAGCCGCAAGCAGGTGCGCATCCCGGTGGAGGATCCCCGCAAGCTCAAGCCCGGGAAACCCGCCCCCACCCGGGAAGAGGTGACCATCGAACCGGTAGAATATACCTGCAAAAAACTCATCATCGCCACCGGCGGCCTTTCCTACCCCGGCACCGGCAGCACCGGAGACGGCTATATGTGGGCCGAGGAACTGGGCCACGGCGTAGATGCCTGCTTCCCTTCCCTCACCGCCCTGGTGCCCGTGGGGTACAAGGGAGAACAGGCCCTGGCGGGACAAATCAAACAGGCCTTCCGCGGCCGCACGGTGTATGGCAAAACCAAGGAGCGCAAGATTGCTCCTCTGCCCAAGTGGTATCCCACCTTTGAAAAGCACATCGAGCGGGTAACGCCCATGACCGAACTGGGAGAGCTCTTCAACGGCAATAACCTGGAGAATGTCCAGCTGAGCCTGTACGTGAACGGCGAGATGGTACAGCAGGAATTTGGAGACATCGAATTCACGGACGGCGGCCTGGAAGGTCCGCTGGGCTTCATGGTAAGCCGCCGCGCCGTCAAAGCCCTGAATGACGGCCAGAAGGTTAGCGCATCCATAGACATGAAACCCGCCGTGGAGTTGGAAAAACTGGATGCCGATGTGCATGCCAAGTGGGAGGAAGTCATTCACGACGAGCGTTCCAAAGGCCAGAGCTTCCAGCACCTGTTCCGCATTATGCTTGGGAAACTCATTCCCTGGAACCTCACCCTGGCCTTCCTCAAGACCAACTCCAAGGTTAGCGTAGATACCCTTGCATCGGCCCTCAAGGACTGGAAGATGGACATTGCCGGCTTCGTGGGCTTCGAGCGCTGCGTGGTCACCGCCGGCGGCATCTCCACGGCTGATGTGGTGGCCAAAACCCTGGAGTCCAGGAAACAGCCCGGCCTCTACTTTGCCGGAGAAGTGCTGGACATGGACGCCGATACCGGCGGCTACAACCTCCAGCTGGCCTTCAGCACCGGCTACCTGGCCGGAGAATCTGCCGCCAAGGCCCTCGGATAAAAAAGTAAATTCGCGAAGGTGGGCCGGGGTGGACTTTACACAATTCAGAACTCCATGCTCCAGCTCACGGTGGGCATGATGGGGAAAAGGGAAATCCTTTTGGGTAAGGCCCAGGGCACTTCGATATTCCTTAAAGCGTTCTCCCAGCTGAGAGGCCAACTCTCCGTTGGAAAACGCATAAAAATCTTGAGTATATTCGCCTGCTTTCATGCTGCAAACATACATATTTGATGATTAATGCGCAAATTTCGGCCAAAAATCATCAAATATGATAAGTTATTCACGCTAGCGGATCCCCAGCAGTTTGTGCGTCTGGAGGGAGAGGCGCCAGATGGGGTGCGCCTCAATGTAAGAAATGGTTTCCGCTGTGTTCATGCGGCCGGCAGCGTCGCAGGGCTGGAGGAAGTGCCAGGTGGCCGGAAAGGCCTCCCAGGCCGATGGCTCCACGCCGGGAGCCAGCACCAGTTTCACTTCATCGGCCTTTTCCAGGACCACGGTGCCGTTGCCCTTGAGACCCGCCACCTGATCCTTCGGACTCAGCGTCACCCAGTCCACCCCGGCGGGCAAAAGAAGCGTGCCGTTGGTTTCCATGTGAGCCGAATAGCCAGCCGCATGGAAGGCCGAAATAAGCCCCTCATCAGCCTGTAGGGAAGGTTCTCCGCCTGTAAGGCAGATACGGCGGCAAGCACCCCCGGCGGCGGAAACAGCCTTTACTATCTCATCGGCCGTCATTTCCTTGAATCCGGAATGGTCCGTGTCGCAGAACGGGCACTTCAGATTGCACCCGCCAAGCCGCACAAACACCATGGGAGTACCTGTCCAGTACCCTTCCCCCTGTAAGGAATAGAATATTTCGTTTACCTTGTACATGTTATGCGTAAACCCTCGGCCACGTAAGAGGGAGGGGCCCAAAGGAAATGCCCGGAAGAGGGCATGACGCATGGGAACAGCGACTTACCTCTCATACGCCGCCATGTTCATTTCACTCTCCCACACCTCCACTTTATAGGCGTTGTCCACATGGTCGCAAATCCAGCGGGCAATGTTTTCGGCCGTGGGGTTGAAATCGAACACCTCGTTCAGGTTCTTGTGGTCCAGGGCCGAAGTGATGTCCTTCTTGATATGGGTGAAGTCCGTGACCATGCCGTCCTCGTTGAGGGTCTCGCTCTTGCAGTAAATCTGCACAATCCAGTTGTGGCCGTGCAGAGCCTCGCACTTGCTCTCGTAGGAGAGGTGCAGTGCGTGGGCAGAAGATATTTCCAGTCTTTTCTTTACGTAATACATGGTGCAAAGGTAAGCATTTAGAGTCTGTTTTGAAATGATTGATATTTTTATTTATTGAATCATTTCAAAACAGACTCTTATTCTTTATCCGACAGGGCCGATTTGAGGGCGCTGGCGGCACGCATCCCGCGGATGGCGCCCCGGGACACCACAAAGCTGCCCATCATCTGCTCTTTCTCCTCCGGCGGCACCGGCAGTTTGGCCACCTCCCGGGCAAAAAGCTTCAGCTGGTCCCCCACGGTGAGCGGATAATCGTCGTCCCCGAAAAATTCCTCCGTCCAGCGGAAAAGCTCCAGCCTTTTCCTTACGACTTCTTCCGTTTCCGCCACGGCCGGGGCCTGCCAGCCCAGCCGTCCCCTCCAGATATTCCGCACGGGACGCTCCTTGCAGCAGGAGAAGACCGTGGGCAGCACGTTCAGCGTGCCGTCCGCCTGGAAAATGGCATTCTTCCGCAGTGCATCGGCCCTGAAAATGAAGGAGGACAGCGGTGCAGGCACACCCTCATGAACCGCCAGCCGGAACAATTTCTTGGCCGACGCCTTCCTGGGAAAGGCCTTCGCGCCCTCCACATTCACGTGATAGACATCAAACTTGGGATGCCTCCACAAAGTCCAGTTGATGCGGCATACAAAGTGAGGATCCGGCACGGCGCCGGACTCCAGGATGCAGACATACCTTTCCGTCACCTGCGACCAGCTGCCGCGCTGCACCTTCAGCGAAGGGTATTCATCGGCTTCGCCGGTAACCAGGTACACCTTGAACTTCTTGTTCTTTTGGTAAGTAAGGGCTCCCAGAATCCGGTCATCGGCCTTGGGAAGAACGATAGCTATCATATATCTTCAACGTTTTTAAGCCAGGTACCGCGGACCAGGCGCACCAGGAAGATGCCGCCGCGGAAAGTAAGTTCCGTTGCCATGCACACCCAGAAGCCCACGAGGCCGAATTTGGGAGTGATGAAGATGGCCGGGAGGATACGCACTATCCACATGGAGCCGAAGTTCATGACGCTGGGCCACTTGGTGTCCCCGGCGCCCACGCAGGCACCGTACACCACCATGGCGGCGGCATAGCCCAGTTCTGCAAAGGCCTCTATCCGCAGCACCCGGGCACCCAGGGAAATCACGGCCTCGTCCGGCGAGAGCAGCCCCATCATCTGCGGGGCGAAAATATACATCAGAATGGCCAGAAAGCCCATGACGGCCATGGCCAGGAAGGTGGTTATCCAGGCAAAGCGGGTGGCCAGTTCCCTGCGGCGTGCGCCCAGCGACTGGCCCACCAGCGCCGTGGAAGCATCGGCAATGCCCGCCCCCGGCATATAGCAGAGGCTTTCGGCCGTAATGGCAAAGGTATTGGCGGCTATGGCGATGGTTCCCAGCGGCGCCACAATCACGGTGGCGGCAATATAGCCGCCGCGCAGCAGCAGGTTCTGGAAAGCCATGGGGCCGCTGATGCCCCAGGCCTTTTTCACCGTCCTCTGAGTGGGGCGGAAACTGCCCGCCTCATGCGTAAGCCTTAGCTCCGGACTCCTGAAAACCAGGAAGGAGAGCATGGCTATGCCCGTTATTACCTCCGCCAGGCCGCTGCCCAGGGCGGCGCCCACAACGCCCATATCCAGTACATAGATAAAGAGGTAATTGAAAACCACATCCAGCACACACATGCCTATGCTAAGGAGGCTGGGCACCTTCATGTTGCCGCTGGCCTGCAGCATGGCCGCACACATCCAGTCTATCTGCATGGCCGGCATGAACAGGGCCATGATAAGGAAATACCTGCCGGCATCCTCCACTATGTCCGGGCCACCTCCCAGCCAGTAAGGAAGATGGTGGGAAAGGGCCGCGCCTACAAGGGCCAGCACCGTACTGAAGCCCACGGCCACCGCAAGGCCCTGGCGCAGCACACTGCGGGCGCCCGTGAAATCATTGGCTCCAATCCGGTGGGACACCTGCACCGAAAAGCCAGAGGACAAGGCGAAGCAGAACCCGCCCAAAAGCCACAGGCAAGTGGAGACCAGGCCGATGGAAGCACCTGCCGCTGCACCCAGGTGGCCCACCATGGAGGTGTCTATGTACTGCATGAGCACAGAAGACAGCTGGGCCAGGATGGCCGGGTAGCTGAGCAGCAGGCACAGGCGCATCTGCGCCCACGTGGAGAGGGTGCCGCCATTCCGGATTCGTTGCAGCAGTATGTCTTTTGTCTCTGCCATTTATTCTGTATAGGGAGGCACTTCGCCGCGGTCTATCAGCTCCCGCAGCACCTCCAGGTATGTATCGTCGGCCGTGCCGAAGGCCGTACGGATTTGTTTCAAAGTATAGCTTTCCCGGGCCGATATCCAGGCCTTCAGCTTCGAGGAAAGGTCTGCAGGGCGGGCCTTGGCGGCGCGGCACACGTCGCACTGCCCGCAGGGGGCGCTCTCCTCCTGCCCGAAATACCGGAGCAGGTACTGCGAACGGCACTCCTCCCCTTCCACATACTCCACCATGGCCTTCACGCGCTCCGAAAAGGTACTGCGCAGCATCCGGTAACGCTGCGGGCTCAGCTGCACATTGCCCGGGCGCAGCCGGTTGTGCTGCAGGAACAGCACCGTGGCGTGGTCGGCCGGAATATACCGCACAACGTGATTCACGCCAAGCTGGTACAATAGCTGCCGCAGGGCAGGCACACTTACCCCGCAGCGGGAAGCCACCGCCTCCTCGTCTATGGGGACGGGATAGGAAAAGATGCCCGTGTACAGGCGCATGAGGGTTTCCAGCACCTGGGGCATGGCAGGGTCCGGCAAATCTACGCTGTAAAGGGCTTGCCTGTCCACGTCTATTTTGATGCGGGTGGGGATGTCCATATCCTCGGACAGCACCCAGTGCCCTTCCCTCTCCATATATTTGACGGCATAATAGGTGGGAGCCTGCTGCAGGCGGTAATGCCGGCAGAACTCCTTGATGTCCCATTTGAGCATGCGGCCTTCTCCCTCGTCGTAGGGAATCTGGAAGAAGATGTGCAGCTTCTGGTACAGGTCTTCCATGCTTTCCAGGCTGGGGAAGGACACCTCTTCCAGCTGCTTCAGCCGGGCCGTATCCGTTCCGTTCCACAGCAGGACGGCATAGGAGGACTTTCCGTCACGACCGGCGCGGCCCGCTTCCTGGAAGTACGCCTCCGGGCTGTCGGGGACATCGGCATGCACCACAAAACGCACGTCCGGCTTGTCTATGCCCATTCCAAAGGCGTTGGTGCACACCATTACGCGGGTGCGGTTCTCCTTCCAGTCCTTCTGGCGGTCGGCCCTGGTCTGCGCGCCCAGGCCTGCGTGGTAAAAGGAGGCCGATATGCCGGCGGCCTTCAGGCTTTCCGAGAGCTCCTGCGTACGGGCCCGGCTGCGGACATACACTATTCCGCTTCCCGGAACACCCCCACAGATGCTTCTTACCTGCCCCACCTTGTCCTGCGTCCTTCGCACGATGTAACTGAGGTTGGGGCGCTCGAAACCGGAACGCAGGAGGTTCTTTTCCGGGAATCCCAGCCGGTCCATGATATCATCGGCCACCAAGGGCGTAGCCGTGGCGGTAAGGGCTATCACGGGGGCATCCACCCTTTCCCGCAGCTTTCCTATCTCCAGATAGCTGGGACGGAAGTCGTAGCCCCATTGGGAAATACAGTGGGCTTCGTCCACCACGATGTAGGAGATATTGAGTACGTCCAAGTAGGACTGGAACAGCCGGGTTTGCAGACGTTCCGGGCTCAGGTACAGGAACTTATAGTCTCCGTAGGCCGCATTGTTCAGGGCCAGGTCCACCTCGTGCCGGTTCATGCCGGCATGAACGGCGATGGCGCGTATGCCCCGGTCCATGAGGTTCTGCACCTGGTCTTTCATGAGGGCGATGAGCGGGGTTATCACCAGGCCGATGCCCTCCCGCATGAGGCACGGGACCTGGAAGCAGACACTTTTGCCGCCGCCCGTGGGCAGGATGGCCAGGACATCACGTCCTTCCAGCGCCTGGCCGATGATTTCCTCCTGCATAGGGCGGAAACCGTCGTATCCCCAGTAAGTATGTAATGCCTCCAATGCGGTCATGGCTTGCTAAGTTACGGATAATTTCTTACATTTGGCCATGCAAGTCCAGAAAACCAACGCAGCCCGGCTGCTGGACGCCGCCGGCATTCCCTACTCCCTGGTCCCCTACGAAGTGGACGAGGATCACCTGGAGGCCTCCCATGTGGCCGCCCAGATAGGGGAAGACCTGGACCGGGTGTTCAAGACCCTGGTGCTAAGGGGAGACAAAAACGGCCTGTTCGTGTGCGTGGTGCCCGGTTCCATGGAAGTGGACCTGAAAGTGGCGGCCCGCATCAGCGGCAATAAGAGCTGCGCCATGATCCACGTGAAAGAGCTCCTGCCCCTCACCGGCTACATCCGGGGCGGCTGCTCCCCCATCGGCATGAAAAAGCCCTTTCCTACTTTCATCCACGAGAGTGCCCTCCTGTGGGACACCATTTACGTGAGTGCAGGGGTAAGGGGACTTCAGATTTGCATAGCCCCGCAGGCCCTCATGGACTTTGTGGGGGCAGGGATTTATCCCCTGTAGCCAACCGGGCCCATTGGGATAATTCGCAAAAATTGTTACTTTTGCGAATTAGAGTCTGTTTTGAAATGATTGATATTTTTATTTATAGTTTATTTTTGTGGAAATTTTTCTTGAAAATTTTTAGCCATAGGGGGGTTCCTATGGGTG
>CAJOLS010000070.1 GCA_905235535.1 uncultured Bacteroidales bacterium | reverse complement strand
TTTGGCCATAGGGGTTCCTATGGGTGAAAATTTTTGAGGAAAATTTACCAAAAAGAAACATAAAGAATTTATTGAATCATTTCAAAACAGACTCTAAGACCCTCCCCCGGGGGATGGGGGGTCGGGAGGGGGTAACGCAGACATTTTTTTATTTTTGTAAAAAATGAAAATTATAATAGAAGGTGCGGGGCAAGTTGGATCCCACCTGGCCAAAATGCTGAGCGTGGAAGGCGGTGACATCACCGTCCTCGACGACGATCCGGAGCGCATCCGTGCCCTGGCCTTGTCGGCCGACGTCGCCACCCACCTGGGAGCCAACAGCTCCATCGACATCCTTAGGGACGCCGGTTGCGACAAGGCAGACCTTTTCATAGCCGTCAACCCCCTCAAGGACCAGAGCGTGAACATCGTGAGCGCCCTGCTGGCCAAAAAAATGGGCGCCAAACGCGTGATTGCCCGCATAGACGACGAAGACTACCTCTCGCCCGAGAACAAGCTCCTGTTCAAGGACATGGGACTGGACATGGTCTTTTACCCCGAAAAGAGCGCCTGCGACGAAATTCTGGACATGCTGCGCCACAGCACCTCCACGGATTCCCTGGACTTTGCCCGCGGCAAACTGCAGCTGGCCGTCTTCAAGCTGGACGACGATTCCCCGCTTCTGGAAATGAACGTGAAGGATTTCGCCCATAAGGTGAAAGAGCAGCAGGCCGACGCCGAATTCCGCATTGTGGCCATCTCGCGCGGCGGAAAGACCATCATCCCCAGTTTCGACACCGGCTTCAAGTACCACGACTACCTCTATATCATCAGCCTCCGGGACGCCATGCCCACCCTCATCAAATTTGTGGGAAAGGACCAGGTGGACATTCGCCGGGTCATGATTCTGGGAGGCAGCGAGATTGGCGTGATGGTGGCCGGGAAACTGGCCGCCCGCAAACTGGACGAAGTCAAGCTCATCGAGATAGACCCCAAGCGCAGCCGCACCCTGTCGGCCGCCCTTCCCAGCGAAGTGAATGTCACCTGCGGAGACGCCAGGGACTCTGATTTCCTTCTGGAAGAAGACATCAAGAGCTACCAGGCCATCCTGGCCGTCACCGGCAACGACGAGGTGAACATCCTCACCTGCGTGGCCGCCAAGAAGATGGGCGTTCCGCGCGTGATTGCCCAGGTGGAGAACCTGGAGTACATCCGCCTGGCAGAGGAAATGGGCGTGGACAGCGTGGTGAACAAGAAACTGATTACCGCCAGCCGCATCTACAAATTCACCCTGTCCGACAAGGTGCGCTCCATCCGCTATATGAGCGGGACGGACGCCGAGGTGCTGGAATACACCGCCGCCCCCGGCTCCAAGATTACCAAGGCTCCCCTGAAGGAGATTGACTTCCCCGCCAACGCCCTCATCGGCGGTATCATCCGGGGAGGTGACAGCTTCATCGCCGTGGGACACACCCGCATTGAGCCTTACGACAGGGTGGCGGTATTTGCCCTGCCCGACGCCGTCAAGGAAGTAGATAAATTGTTTAAATAATCCATATTCAGTCTGAAAACATCCAGAAACTGGTAGAGCGCCGGGCAAAGGCGGGTCTCGGTGGCGGAGAAAAACGCATCGAGGCCCAGCATGCCAAGGGCAAGAAAACGGCCCGGGAGCGTCTGGAGCTCCTGCTGGACCCCGGCAGTTTTGAGGAGTATGATATGTTTGTCCAGCACCGCTGCACCCATTTCGGAATGGAACAGTCCCATACCGACGGGGACGGCGTGGTAACCGGTTGCGGCACCATCGGCGGACGGCCGGTCTATGTCTTTGCGCAGGACTTTACGGTTACCGGAGGTTCCCTGTCCAAAACCATGAGCGAGAAAATCTGCAAAGTCCAGGACATGGCCCTTCGCAACGGTGCGCCCTGCATAGGCCTCAACGATTCCGGCGGCGCACGCATCCAGGAAGGGATTGACGCCCTGGCCGGCTACGGGGACATCTTCGAGCGCAACATCCTCAGCAGCGGCGTGGTGCCCCAGATCAGCTGCATCATGGGGCCCTGCGCCGGCGGTGCGGTGTACTCCCCCGCCCTCACGGACTTCACCCTCATGGTCAAGAATACCTCCTATATGTTCCTTACCGGCCCGGCCGTGGTGAAAAGCGTCACGGGAGAGGAGGTGAGCCAGGAAGACCTGGGAGGAGCCTCCGTCCACGCCTCCAAGAGCGGCGTCACCCATTTTGCCGCCAATACGGAGGAAGAGGCCATCGCCACCATCCAGGAGCTCATCGGCTACCTGCCCCAGAACAACCTGGAGACGGCTCCCTTCAAGGAAACGACCGATCCTGTGAGCCGCGTGGACGACGCCCTCAACAGCATAGTGCCGGACAATCCCAACAAGGCCTATGACATGTACGCCGTTATCCGCAGCATCGTGGACGACGGGGCTTTCCTGGAGGTTCACAAGGAATTTGCCAAGAACATCATCGTGGGCTTTGCCCATATGAACGGGCGCAGCGTGGGCATCGTGGCCAACCAGCCCGCCGTCCTGGCCGGAGTGCTGGACATCAATGCCAGCCGCAAGGCCGCCCGTTTCGTCCGCTTCTGCGACGCCTTCAACATCCCCCTGGTCACCCTGGTGGACGTTCCGGGCTTCCTTCCCGGCACCCAGCAGGAATACGGCGGCATCATCACCAACGGTGCCAAACTCCTGTATGCCTACGGAGAAGCCACCGTCCCCAAGGTTACCGTCACCCTCCGCAAGGGATACGGCGGCGCCCACATCGTGATGAGCTGCAAGCAGCTCCGCGGAGACGTCAACTACGCCTGGCCCAGCGCCCAGATTGCCGTCATGGGGGCCGATGGCGCCGTGAACGTGCTCTTCGCCAAGGACATGAAAGGGAACCCGGAAAACGCCCGGGCCATCTTTGAGCAGAAGAAGAAAGAATACGAAGAGCTCTTCTCCAACCCCTACCAGGCGGCCCAGAAGGGTTATATCGACGATATCATTGAACCGCGCAACACCCGCTTCCGCGTAATCCGTGCCCTGGAGCAGCTTTCCGGCAAGCGGCAGGAAATCCCCGCCAAGAAACATGACAACCTTCCTTTATAGCATGCTCCTCACGGCGGGCGGGGACCGGATGGCCCAGACAGACCCGCATGGCTGGACACTCACCCTCATCAGCGTGAGCGTGGTGTTTGCGGCCCTGATTGTGCTGTATTTCGTTTACACCCTTTCGGGCAGCATCTTCTCCGGCAAGTTCAAGCGGGCCCCCAAGCCCGGGAAAACAGTCAAAGGCACGCCGGACGAAGAAGTGGCCGCCGCCATTGCCCTGGCCCTGGACATGGAAAACTCCGGGGACGTGTATGCCGCCATTGCAACGGCCGTGCATCTGTACCTCAGCGACGCCGTCCACGACATGGAGCCCGGCATTGTCACCATTGTCCGCAAAGAATCCGGATGGAATGACAAAGCATTAACATTCAGAAAATTACCAAGATAATAGATCCTTCGTCGCTACACTCCTCAAGATGACAAATCATAACCATCTGTCATTCTGAGCGAAGCGAAGAATCTAACAATAGAAAACATTGCAAATATGAAAAAATATAAGTTCAAGATCAACGGCAAAGAATACGAAGTAACCATCGGCGATGCCGAAGGCAAAAACCTCACCGTAAATGTGAACGGGTCCGATTATCAGGTAGAGCTGGAGAACGCCCCCGTGGCCGCTCCGGCGCAGGCTGCCCCCGTGGCCCAGGCCGCTCCGGCAGCACCTGCAGCCGCCCCCAAGCCCGCCGGAGCGGGCACCATAGTCAAATCTCCCCTTCCCGGCATCATCATCTCCATCGACGTAAAGGAGGGGCAGGCCGTCAAGCGCGGACAGAAAGTGGCCGTCATTGAGGCCATGAAGATGGAAAACGACATCCTGGCCGAGCAGGACGGCACCGTCACGGCCATCCACGCCAACAAGGGAGATTCCGTCCTGGAAGGAGCTGACATTGTAACCATCGGCTAATGAATACCGTATTAGACAGCCTGCAGCAGTTCTGGCAGTTCACCGGATTTGCCAACTGCACCTGGCAGCACCTGGCCATGATTGTGATCGGCCTCATTTTCATCACGCTGGGTATCGTGAAAAAATGGGAGCCGCTGCTGCTGGTGCCCATCGGCTTTGGCATCATCGTGGGCAATATCCCCCTGTTTACAGACCCCGCCACCGGCATGGGCCTGAAGATTGGCCTGTACGAAGAGGGCTCAGTGCTCAACATCCTGTACCATGGCGTGCGCAACGGCTGGTATCCCCCGCTCATTTTCCTGGGCATAGGTGCCATGACGGATTTCAGCGCGCTCATTTCCCAGCCCCGGCTCATCCTCATCGGCGCTGCCGCGCAGCTGGGCATCTTCGGAGCCTACCTGCTGGCCCTTGTACTGGGGTTCGCCCCCAACGAGGCCGGTGCCATAGGCATTATCGGCGGCGCAGACGGCCCCACGGCCATCTTCCTCAGCTCCAAACTGGCTCCGGACCTGATGGGCGCCATCGCCGTATCGGCGTATTCGTACATGGCCCTCGTTCCCGTTATCCAGAAACCCATCATGCTGCTCCTCACCACCAAGAAGGAGCGCCTTATCCGCATGAACAAGCCCCGCGTGGTAAGCCAGCGGGAGAAGATTATCTTCCCCATCGTGGGCTTCATCTGCACGGCTTTCATCGTGCCTTCCGGCCTGCCGCTGCTGGGCATGCTCTTCTTTGGCAACCTCCTGAAAGAGAGCGGAGTAACCAAGCGCCTCGCCGCCACCGCAGGCGGTCCTCTCATCGACATCGTCACCACCCTCATCGGCCTCACCGTGGGCGCATCCACCCAGGCCGACGTGTTCCTCACCGGCCGCAGCGTGCTCATCTTCGGCCTGGGCCTGGCTTCCTTCGTGATTGCCACCACCTTCGGCGTATCCTTCGTGAAGTTCATGAACCTGTTCCTGAAGGAAGGGCACAAGATTAACCCGCTCATCGGCAACGCCGGCGTATCGGCCGTACCGGATGCGGCGCGCGTATCGGAGACCGTGGGCCTGGAATGCGACCCTTCCAACCACCTGCTCACCCACGCCATGGCCCCCAACGTGGCCGGTGTTATCGGCTCGGCCGTGGCTGCCGGTATCCTGCTGGGATTCCTGGGATAACCAACGTACTTGACAACTATGCTATTCCAAAAGAAAATCACCTTCCTTGCTGCGGCGGCGCTCCTGCTTTCCGCCTGCTGTGTCAAGGCCCAGGACGGCATCCGCCGCTCCACTCCCCAGTCCCAGGGCATGGACCCTGTACGCCTTGCCCTCATTGACAGCGCCGTTTACGCCTCCATCGAAGCCGGAGATATCCCCGGAGCCGTGGTGGGCGTGGTGCGAAACGGCCATCTGGTGTACGAAAAGGCCTTCGGATACAAGTCCCTGGTTCCGCAGAAAGACACCATGACGGTGGAAACGATGTTTGACCTGGCCTCCGTGTCCAAATGCGTGGGAACCACCCTTTCCTTCATGCAGCTGGTAGAGCGGGGCAAGGTGCGTCTGGTGGACCCTGTAAGTTATTATTTCCCGGATTTCAAGCCCTGGGAAGACCCTGAGACCCACGAGAAGGTGGAGATTACCGTCCAGGACCTCCTTACCCACTCCTCGGGCATCGCGGCTTACCTTCCCGACGTACCCGCCTACATCAAACAATACGGAGAAAACAGCCCGGACTCCCTGATGATGTGGATTTCCACCCAGGCCAAACGCAACTTCCGTCCCGGCACCCGGCAGCTCTACAGCTGCCTCAACTTCATCACCCTGCAGAATATCCTGCAGAAAGTGACCGGGGAACGCCTTTGCGACTACGCCCAGAAGAATGTCTTCGATGTCCTGGGCCTGAAGCATACCACCTATTTTCCGCTGTACGGAGAACCCCAGAGCAACCCCGACGCCGCCGCCCTGGCAGAGCTTTGCGCCCCCACTGAGATGCTGGAAGACGGCCATGTCCTGAAGGCCGAAGTCCACGACCCCACGGCCCGGCAGGCCAATGCCGGCAATTCCGGCAACGCCGGGGTCTTCTCCAACGTGGAAGACCTGGCCGTAGTGGCTGCAGCGCTGCTGAACGACGGCTCCTACAACGGGCGCCGCATCCTGAGCCGCCTCACGGTGGAAAAGATGTTCACCGTGCCGGAGACCAACGCCTACGAGGTGGCCCGCGCCTTAGGCTGGGACACTTACTACACCGGCCCTTACAGCAGCGGTGACATCTTCTGCGTGGATGACGTCCGCGGCCACACCGGTTACACCGGACCGTCCATGATCCTGGACCCTAAGACCAAGACGGCCGTTATCATATTGGCCCACAGGGTGCATCCCAAGGATGAAGGCTCCACCAGCCGCCTCCGCTCCGTGATTGCCTCCATCGCAGCCAGCTCCATCTTGTAAAAAAGACGGAATAATTAGGTTTAAAAGACCACAGGCTCTTTGTCTTGTGGTCTTTTTTTGATATATTTGCAAGGACAGAGAATATATATTGCAATAATTTAAAATATGGACAAACTCCAGGAACTGACCCAGAAACTTTATAACGAGGGTCTTGCAAAAGGCAAAGAAGAAGGGGAAGCCCTTCTGGCCAAGGCAACTGCCCAGGCAGAAGAGATTGTAAAGCAGGCCCAGGCCCAGGCTGCCGCCATAGTGGAAAAGGCACAGAAAGAGGCCCAGGACTACAAGGTTAAGATGGAAGGAGACGTGAAGATGGCTTCCACACAGGCCCTGCAGGCCACCAAGGCCGGCATCGAAGGGCTCATCGTAGCCAAGGCAGTGGAGCCCGTGAAGGAGCAGCTTTCCGGCGCCGCCTTCCTCAAGGAAATCATCACCACCGTAGCCCAGCGCTTCAGCACCCAGGAAGCGACAGACCTTTCCCTGGTGCTCCCGGAGAAACTTCAGAAAGAGCTGGAGCCCTTCGTGAAGGGAGAACTGGCCCGGACCCTGGGCAAGGGAGTGGAGGCATCCTTCTCCAAAAAGGTTGCCGGGGGCTTCAAAATCGGCCCCAAGGACGGCAGTTATTTCATCAGCCTCACGGACGAAGCTTTCCAGGGCCTGATTGGGGAATTCCTGCGTCCCGCCACCAAGAAAATCCTCTTCGGTTAGCGCATGAGCAATTTCGAGTACATCATTTCCAGCCTCCCCTACCTCACCACGGACTACAAGTACGAGGACGGGCAGGGCTTCCATACCGTGCTGGAAGAGATCAAGGAGAACCTGGGAGAGAAGGATACGGAGTCCCTGGACTTCCTGCTGGAGGGGTTTGAGGCAAAAAACCTGGGGGCCGATTATTACGCCCGTGCTCTCAAGAGCCCCATCCGCTTTGTGAGGGAGTACTTCCGGTTCGACCTCAACCTGCGCAATGCCAAGGTGCGTTACCTCAACCGCATGCTGGGCAGGCCGGAAGACATGGACATCGTGAGCGGAAAAGGAGAGGAACACGAGCAGGGCTTGGACATTGACGGATACCGTTTCTCGGCCGGAGAATTCGAGGAAAAAAACCGGGTGCAGAACGCCCTGGAGAGCGCCAGCCTCCTGGAAAGGGAGAAAGCCCTGGACGACATCACCTGGGAAAAGGTTGATTCCCTGGGAACCTTCCACTACTTCGACCTCACCGCCGTTCTGGCCTATGTGGCCAAGCTCCACATCGTGGACCGCTGGCTGGCCCTGGACGAGGAAAAGGGACGGGAACTCTTCCGCAAACTGGTGCAAGAAGTGAAAGGAACATTTAAAGGAGTAAATTATACGGAATAAATATGAAAACTAAAGGTATTGTAACCGGCATCGTTTCCAACCTGGTTACCGTGAAGGTGGACGGCCCGGTCGCGGAGAATGAAATCTGCTTCATAGACCTCGGTGGGGTCAAGATGATGGCAGAGGTCATCAAAGTGAACGGAGAAAACGCCTCCGTACAGGTGTTCGAGAGCACCCGCGGCCTCAAGGGAGGAGACAAGGTGGAATTCGAAGGCCGCATGCTGGAAGTGCAGCTGGGCCCCGGCCTGCTGTCCAGCATATATGACGGCCTGCAGAACAACCTGGCCACTATGGAAAACGTCTTCCTGCAGCGGGGAGAATACACAGACCCCCTGGACCGCAAGAAAACCTGGGACTTCACCCCTCTTGCCAAGGTGGGAGACACGGTTGTGGCGGCCGACTGGCTGGGAGAAGTGAAGGAAGGCTGGCTGCCCCATAAAATCATGGTTCCATTCTCCTTTGAAGGGGAATACAAGGTAAAATCCATCAAGGAAGCCGGTGCCTACACCGTAGATACCGTCATCGCCGTCCTCATCAGCGACATGGGAGAAGACGTCCAAGTGACCATGGTTCAGAAATGGCCCGTGAAAGTAGCCGTCAAAGGATATAAGGAAAAGCCCCGTCCCAACAAGATCATGGAGACGGGCGTCCGCGTCATCGACACCCTCAACCCCATTGCCGAGGGCGGTACGGGCTTCATTCCCGGGCCTTTCGGCTGCGGAAAAACCGTACTGCAGCACGCCATAGCCAAGCAGGGAGACGCCGACGTCATCGTAATGGCGGCCTGCGGTGAGCGTGCCAACGAGGTGGTGGAAATCTTCACGGAGTTCCCGGAGCTGATAGACCCCCACACCGGCCGTCACCTGATGGAGCGTACCACCATCATCTGCAATACGTCCAACATGCCGGTGGCCGCCCGTGAAGCCTCCGTGTACACGGCCATGACCATCTGCGAATATTACCGCGCCATGGGCCTCAAGTGCCTCCTGCTGGCCGATTCCACCTCCCGCTGGGCCCAGGCCCTCCGCGAGATGAGTAACCGTCTGGAGGAGCTCCCGGGTGCCGACGCTTTCCCGGTGGACCTTTCGGCCATCATCTCCAACTTCTACGCCCGTGCAGGCATGGTGGTGCTCAATAACGGACAGACGGGCGCCGTCACCTTCATCGGCACGGTGTCCCCCGCCGGCGGCAACCTCAAGGAGCCCGTGACGGAAAGCACCAAGAAGGCCGCCCGCTGCTTCTACGCCCTGGAGCAGAACCGGGCAGACCAGAAGAGATATCCCGCCGTCGGCCCCCTGGATTCCTATTCCAAGTACCTGGAATATCCGGAAATCATCGAATACCTGGACCGGACGGTAGAGAAAGGATGGGTGGACAAAGTGCTCCAGGCCAAGAACATCATCCGCAGGGGCAAGGAATCGGCCGAGCAGATCAACATCCTGGGAGACGACGGCGTGCCCATGAGCTACCACGTCAATTTCTGGAAGAGCGAACTGGTGGATTTCGTGATCCTGCAGCAGGACGCCTTCGACGCCATCGACGCCCTTTGCCCGCTGGAGCGTCAGCGCTTCATGCTGGACCTGGTGCTGGAGATTTGCGCCAAGGACTACGAATTCGAAGATTTCGAAAAGTGCCGCGAGTTCTTCAAGAACCTCATCAACGAACTGCGCCAGATGAACTACTCCGCCTACGAGAGCGAGCAGTTCCGGGCCTACAACGAAAACGTCAAATCCATGATCGCATAGCCTTATGAACAAAGCATATCAGAAAGTCTATACCAAGCTGGAAGGCATTACCAAGGCCACGGTATCCCTCCGCGCCAGCGGTGTGAGCAATGACGAACTGGCCGTTGTAGGCGGCAAACTGGCCCAGGTGGTGCGCACCAAGGAAGACCTCATCACCCTGCAGGTATTCTCCGGCACAGAGGGCATCCCCTCCAACGCAGAAGTCACCTTCCTGGGAGAACCCCCTGTCCTGAAAGTGTCGGACCAACTGGCCGGCCGCTTCTTCGACGCCTACGGACACCCCATCGACGGAGGTCCGGAAATTGACGGAGAGGAGCGCCAGATCGGCGGCCCTTCCGTGAACCCGTACAAGCGTCGCCAGCCTTCCCAGCTCATCCCTACCGGTATCGCCGGTATAGACCTCAACAACACCCTGGTCTCCGGCCAGAAGATTCCTTTCTTCGCCAACCCGGACCAGCCTTACAACCAGGTGATGGCCGATGTCGCCCTGCGTGCAGACGTGGACAAGATTATCCTGGGCGGCATGGGCCTGACCAACGACGACTATCTCTTCTTCAAGCACTCGTTCGAGGCCGCCGGTGCCCTGGACAAGATTATCTGTTTCATCAACACCACGGAGAATCCCCCGGTGGAACGCCTCCTGGTGCCCGATATGGCCCTCACCGCAGCCGAATACTTTGCCGTGGACAAGAACGAAAAGGTGCTGGTGCTCCTCACGGACATGACTCTGTACGCAGACGCCCTTTCCATCGTGTCCAACCGTATGGACCAGATTCCTTCCAAGGACTCCATGCCCGGTTCCCTGTACAGCGACCTGGCCAAGATTTACGAGAAAGCCGTGCAGCTGCCCACCGAGGGCTCCATCACCATCATCGCCGTCACCACCCTGAACGACGGAGACATCACCCACGC
>CAJOLS010000069.1 GCA_905235535.1 uncultured Bacteroidales bacterium | reverse complement strand
GCGGATGATATCCAGCTGCCGTTTGATGCTGGCATCCATGAGGTAGTCGTCAATGTCGAAGACAAAACCGCCGATGATGGACGGATCCACGTCCACCTCGATAAGCACGTCATCTCCCGTCTTCTGCTTCACCATGGCCTTGAGGCGCTGGAGCAGCCGCTCCGAAGGCTCTGAGACCGTGGTCAGATGCGCCTTCCGCACGCCCACGCTTCGGTGGTACATGTCCGTGAAGTCCCGCAGGATATCCTCCACCAAGGGCATGCGCCCGTTCCGGTTCAGGAGGGTGAGAAAACGGCTCAGCTCCGGAGACATGCGGTTACCGAGGGCGGTCTGGAGGAGTTTTTTCTTCTCGAAGGGGGTTACCACGTCATCGGCCGCCGTTACCATCCGGCGCAGGTCCGGAAGGTCATGAAGGGCCCTTTCCAGGGTTTCAGCCTCGGAGCATACGATGCCTCCGTGGCCACCCTCCCGGACATATTTCACCAGCGCCCTGGCGTAGCGGGTTATGACGATACTTCGATTCACGAGCGGAGCTGGGCCTCGGAGGCCTCATCTACAAGTTTGTCAATGAATGCCCGCTGGCTGCCTTCGTCGGAAAGCTCGTTACGGAGCACTTTTTCGGCCACCTGTACACTCAGGAGGGCAATTTCCTTGCGCACATCGCGAAGGGCACTCTCCTTCTCGGCCTCAATCCGGGCCTTGGCTTCGGCCAGGAGCTTATCGGCCTCGGCCTTGGCCTGCGCTTTGGCGTCGGACACAATCCGGGCCTTGGTTTCGGTGGCTTCACGCAGCATCTGGGCCTGCTCCTTGCGGGTAGCTTCCAGCATTTGCGCCTGTTCCACCTTCCAAGTGGCCATCCGGGCCTCTATCTCGCGCGCGTCCACAAGGGACTTCTCTATCCGTTCCTGGCGCTTGCGGACCATATCCGTGAGCACCGGGAAGCCAAATTTGGCCAGAATGAAGAAGACGATGCCAAAAATCAGCGTCATCCAGAACAGCAGGCCGAAATCCGGAGTAATGAGTGACATCGCTTACTTGCCGATAAGACAGACCAGGATAGCAAAGAGGCAGGCACCTTCCACCAGGGCGCCAATGATGATGGCGGTGAGGCGGTAGTGGTCTGCTTTCTCCGGCTGGCGGGCACCGGCCTCAAGAGCGGCCTTACCGATATTGCCGATACCGAAAGCGGCGGCGAAGGCGGCGATACCGGCTCCCAGCGCGGCACCGGCCTTTCCGAGAGCTGCAGTAGTGGCAGCCTGAAGGAGCATTGTGGACAAAATCATAATTCTATTGTTTTAAAGTTGTTATTCTTCTGCTTTTTCTTCTTCCGGGTGCTGCCGGCTGAGGCCGATGAACACACTGGAAAGCATGGTAAATATATAGGCCTGGAGGAACGCCACAAGCAGTTCCAGGACATCCATGAACACGCCGAAAAGGACGGCAATGACGCTGAGACCGCCGTTCATGGCCGGGCCCAGCGAAGCCGTAAGGAACACCACCGACACCACGCCCAGAATCATCATGTGCCCCGCCAGGATATTGGCAAAAAGCCGCACCATGAGGGAGAAGGGCTTGGTAAACAGGCCGATAATCTCAATGAGGGGCATCAGGGGGAAGGCTTTCAGGAAAAGCGGAACCTCCGGCCAGAAGATGTCCTTGTAATAATGCTTGTTGCCAAACAGGTTCACCGCCAGGAACGTAAACATGGCCATCATGAAGGTGACGGCGATGTTGCCGGTAATGTTGGCCCCGCCCGGGAAGAACGGGACAATCCCCAGCAGGTTGTTCACAAAAATGAAGAAAAACGCGGTGAGAAGATACGGAGAATACCGTTTATAATCCGGGCCGATACAAGGTTTGATGATATCGTCTTCCACCATCATTACCAACATCTCCAGCAGGCCGCTGAAGCCGCCCGGGGCTTCCTCGCGGGCGTCGTGCTTGCGATACCACTTTACGCCAAACAACACCAGCAGCACCAGCACCAGGCTGTTGAACAGGAGCCCGGCCACGTTTTTGGTAATGGAAATATCCAGCGGACGCACGTCCCCGGAGGGGGTGTGCTCCAGGAGCCGGTCCCGGTGGGATTCTTGGTCGTGAAGAATGTAAAAACCCTCATACTCGTGCCCGTGGGCCAGTTTTCCGGAGGAGAACACGTGCCAGCCGGTTGTTTTGCTGCGGGCAATAATCAGGAGCGGCACACTGACGTGTTTCCCGTTCACGGTGGTAATGTGCCAGTCATAGGCATCCACCACGTGCCCGTAGAGGTATTCGTCCATGTCAAACTCCCCTCCGGGGGCGGGGGCTTGCAGCAGCAACAGCGATATAAGGAAAGTCAGGATCATACCTCAACACAGGCTTTGACTACATTGTCTTTCACTTCCACAAAACCCTCGCGTATGGGAAGGCGCTTCTCGGCCCCGTCTTCCACATAGCGGATGTCCCCTGCCACCAGGGCGGTGACCAGGGCGGCGTGGCCGGGCAGCACCGTGAACGGGCTCACGATGCCAGGCAGCGTCACCAGGGAAACATCGGCCTTGACCAAGGTCCCTTCCGGGCTGAGGATATGAAGTTCTATTGTCATTCTGAGCGAAGTAAAGAATCTACTTGGCCGCCGCCAGGATGGCCTCACCCTTGGCAATGGCATCCTCGATGGTGCCCACGTTCAGGAAGGCCTGTTCCGGGAGGTAATCCACTTCTCCGTCCATAATCATGTTGAAGCCCTTGATGGTGTCTTCGATGCCAACCATTACGCCGGGCACTCCCGTGAACTGTTCGGCCACGAAGAAGGGCTGGGACAGGAAACGCTGCACGCGGCGGGCGCGGTTCACGGTGGTCTTGTCCTCGTCTGAGAGTTCGTCCATGCCCAGGATGGCAATGATGTCCTGGAGCTCCTGGTTGCGCTGGAGAATCTGCTTCACGCGCTGGGCGGTGTCGTAATGGGCCTGGCCCACAATGTTCGGGTCCAGGATGCGGGAAGTGGACTCCAGAGGATCCACGGCCGGGTATATGCCCAGGGCCGTAATCTTACGGCTAAGCACCGTAGTGGCGTCCAGGTGGGTGAAGGTGGTGGCGGGAGCAGGGTCCGTAAGGTCATCGGCCGGTACATACACGGCCTGCACCGAAGTGATGGAACCGTTCTTGGTGGAGGTGATGCGCTCCTGCATCTTGCCCATTTCCGTGGCCAGGGTGGGCTGGTAACCCACGGCCGAAGGCATGCGGCCCAGAAGGGCGCTCACCTCACTGCCGGCCTGGGTGAAACGGAAGATGTTGTCTATGAAAAAGAGGATGTCCCTGGGGCCTTCTCCGGTGTTGGAATCCCGGAAACTCTCGGCCAGGGTGAGGCCGCTCAGGGCCACGGAGGCACGGGCTCCCGGGGGTTCGTTCATCTGGCCGAAGACCATGGACACCTGGCTCTTTTCCAGCTCCCTGGTATCTACGAGGGAAAGGTCCCATCGGCCCTCTTCCATGGCCTTGTTGAAGGCCTCTCCGTAACGGATAACGTTGGATTCTATCATTTCCCGCAGGAGGTCGTTGCCTTCCCTGGTACGCTCCCCCACGCCGGCAAACACGGAGAAACCGTTGTGCGCCTTGGCAATGTTGTTGATGAGTTCCTTGATGAGCACGGTCTTGCCCACGCCGGCGCCGCCGAACAGGCCGATTTTTCCACCTTTGAGGTAGGGCTCCAGCAGGTCTATCACCTTGATGCCGGTGAACAGCACTTCCTGGCTGGTGGTGAGGTCTTCGAACTTGGGCGGCTCCCGGTGGATGGGAAGGGTGTTTTTCCGGTCCATCTCGGCCATACCGTCTATGGAATCTCCGGTCACGTTCATCACGCGGCCGCGGATCTGCGTCCCCACGGGCATGGCGATGGGCTGGCAGGTGTTGCGCACTTCCAGACCGCGGCTGAGTCCGTCGGTGGAGTCCATGGCCACACAGCGCACCGTGTCTTCACCAATGTGCTGCTGCACTTCCAATACCAGCTCCTTCCCGTCGGGGCGGGAAACGAGCAAGGCATCGCTGATTCGGGGAAGTTCCGTTTCGGCATCTCGGGCCGATATATCAAAATGCACATCCACCACCGGTCCTACGACCTGGGCAATGTGTCCTACTGCTTGGGGCATATCCTTAAAATTTCAGAATTTGCAAAGATACAACTTTTTACCCATTATTCTCCATTACATATTCGAAATCGTATTACCTAAAGCGCTTTTTTCTTATATTTGTAGGCATGACACTGTTTCTGACCGGCAGCCCCACGCGGTTCGGGGAGCGCAGCTTCACGGAAGACAACGGCTTTCTGGCCGAGGTCAAGGCCGCTCTGGCGGAGGTTACCGGTAAAAACCGCCAACCCCGCGTGCTGCTGGTGAGCGCCGCGCCGGACGACCAGGGGTTCACGGAATCCGTCAGGAAGGGGATGAGCGAGTGCATCCACGCCTCCGGCATAGGCACGGAAAAAATAGTGATGCTGGAGCGCAGCAACGCCCACAAGGCGGCGGAGCTGGTGAAAAAGGCCGATTGGATTGTGCTGTGCGGCGGGCACGTGCCCACGCAGAACCGCTTTCTCCATGAAATCGGCCTGAAAGGGCTGATGAAAGGCTTCGACGGCGTGGTGATGGGCTGCAGCGCCGGCAGCATGAACTGTGCCGATGTGGTTTACTCCCACCCGGAGATGCCCGGGGAAGCCGTGGATCCGGGTTATAAGCGCTGGCTCCGGGGCCTCGGCCTCACCGACATCAACCTGGTCCCGCACTTGGAGCAGGTGCGTTACGCGCAGGTGGACGGCCTGCGGCTGTTTGAAGACATTGCCTTCCCCGACAGTTGGGGACACCGCTTTTACACCTTCCGGGACGGAGGGTATGTAATCCGGAAGACGGGCCACCCGGCCGAACTCCGGGGAGAGGCCTATGAAATTACCCGGGGCGCCATGCGCCGCGTATCAGAAGAAAACAAATCCTACAGCTTTATGAACGTCATCTTCATTTCCCCCCATTTCCCGCAAACCTACTGGCAGTTTTGCGCCGGCCTCAGGACCAATGGAGTCAATGTGCTGGGCATTGCAGACACCAACTACGAGAACCTCCCCTGGCAACTCCGGGAGAACCTTACAGACTATTACAAGGTGCACAACCTGGAGAACTATGACGAAATGTACCGCGCCGTAGCCTTTTATGCGCACCGCTACGGAAAGATAGACTGGATTGAGTCCAACAACGAATACTGGCTGGAGCAGGACGCCCGCCTGCGCACGGATTTCAACGTAACCACCGGCATCCGGAACGACCATATCGCCGCCGTCAAGAACAAGAGCGAGATGAAAAAATACTACGCCCTGGGCGGCATCCCCACGGCCCGGCAGATAAAAGGGGCCGAGGGAGAAGCCAAAATCAAGGCCTTCGTAAAGAAGACAGGATACCCCGTCATTGCCAAGCCCGACAGCGGAATGGGCGCCGGCGGCACCTCCAAAATCTGCAGCGAGACCCAGTTGAAAGCCTGGCTGGAGGCCCATTCGGCCGATATGGGGTATTACGTGATAGAAGAGTTCATAACGGGCCTTCTGGTTAGCTACGACGCCATTTTCAACGCCCAGGGAGAGCCCATCTTCGAGAACAATACCGTATTCCCTACTCCCATCATGGAGATAGTCCACGGCAACCTGGACACCTGCTACTGGACCAACAAGACGGTTCCCGCCAAGCTCTCCGCCATCGGCCGCCGGACGGTGAAAGCCTTCGGCATCCAAAGCCGCTTCGTACACCTGGAATTCTTCCAACTGGACCGAGATCGGGAAGGCCTGGGCAAGAAGGGAGACTATGTGGGCCTGGAAGTGAACATGCGCCCGCCGGGAGGCTACACCCCCGATATGATGAACTTCGCCCACAGCACCGACGTCTTCCAGCTCTGGGCCGATATGGTGGCCTTCAACGAGGCGCGCAAGCCGCAGGGAGAGCAGTTCTACTGCGCCTATGCCGGCCGCCGGGACTGCCACACCTACAAGCACAGCCACCAGGAAATCCTGGAAAAATACGGTTCCGTGATGAGCATGTGCGAGCGCGTTCCCGACGCCCTTGCCGACGACCTCTGCAACCAGGCCTACATTGCCCGTTTCAAGGAGAAGAAAGACATAGACACCTTCTTCACATTCGTCACGGAGAAGTAACAAAAAAAGCGGCAGCCCTTTCGAGCTGCCGCTTTTTTCATACCATTCGACGGATTAGTCGGAGAGGGAGAAGCGCTTGAAACCAAGCACCCTGGCCTCGGAATCTGCGGCCTTGAGGGCGGCGGCTACGGAAGCCTTGTCGTCGGACAGCTGGTACTCCTGCTCCAAGAGGGTGTTCTCCTTCAGGAACTTCTGGATACGGCCGTTCACGATGCCGGCAATCATCTGCGCCTTGGAGGCGAGGGAGGCAAGCGTCTCGGCGCTCACCTTGGCGATGATGTCACGGGCCTGCCGGGCCTGCTCGGGAGTGAGCCAGCCCTTGGCGGTGTTGGATTCGATGTGGTCTTCGCTGTCCACGTGGGCGGGGTTGATACCGGCCTTCTTGAGGGCGTTGTCCACGGCCTTCTGAACCTGCTCGTCCTTGGTCTTCTGCTCGGCCACGGTCTTTTCGGACTCGAGGACCTCGGCAGGGACGGATGCGGCATCCACGGCCACGGGGTTCATGGAAGCAACCTGCATGGCAATGCCACGGGCAATCTCCGAAGGAACCTGCTTGTTGAAAGCCACGATGGCGCCCAGCTTGCCGTTGAAGTGGACGTACTCGCTCACGAAGGGAGCCTCGAGGGCGCCGTAGTATGCCAGCACATGCTTCTCACCGGTCTTGCCGGCCTGGTTGGTGATGTTCTCGTCCAGGGTGTAACCGTCTGCAGCCTTGGCAGCCTTGAGGGCCTCGATGCTGGCAGGGAACTCGGCGATAGCGGTATCGGCGATGGAAGCGGCAAGGGCCTTGAAATCCGGGGTGGCAGCCACGAAGTCGGTTTCGCAACCGAGGCATACGAGGATGGCCTTTCCGCCGTTGATGCGGCTCAGGACAGCACCCTGTGTGGTCTCGTTCTCACCACGCTTGGCAAGAGTGGATTTACCTTTTTCACGAAGGATTTCAACAGCACGCTTGAAGTCTCCAGCAGCCTCTTCGAGGGCCTTTTTGCAGTCCATCATACCGGCGCTGGTCATGTCACGCAGCTTCTTGATATCTCCTAATGCGATAGCCATAGTCTCTTTTTCTTTAAACGGTTAATTACTCTTCGGTGGCTTTGGGAGCCTCTTCAGCCTTGGGAGCTTCCTCGGCGGGAGCCTCAGCGGCCTCGGCCTTGGTGGCGCGGCGGGGACGGAGCTTCTTGGCGGGAGCCTCGGCAGCAGCCTCTTCGGCCACGGGGGCGTCACCTTCCTTCTCCTTCTCCAGCTTGCGCTCTTCCAGGCCTTCACCAATGGCCTTGCACATCACATCCATGATGAGCTCGATGGACTTCGTAGCGTCGTCGTTCGCCGGAATCACATAATCAATCGGAGTAGGATCGCAACATGTGTCAACCATAGCGATAACCGGGATATTCAGGCGGACAGCCTCTTTGACGGCGTTGGCTTCCTTCTGGACATCTACTACGAACAGGGCGCTGGGCAGACGGGACATGTCGCGGATAGAACCGAGGTTCTTCTCCAGCTTGGCCCGCTGACGCTCTACCTGGAGGCGCTCACGCTTGGCGAGTTTCTCGAAGGTGCCATCTTCCTTCATCTTGTCGATGGTGTTCATTTTCTTGACGGCCTTGCGAATGGTGGGGAAGTTGGTAAGCATACCACCCGGCCAACGCTCGGTCACGGAAGGCATATTGACCTCGGCGGCCTTGGCGGCGACGACGTCTTTTGCCTGCTTTTTGGTGGCAACGAAGAGGACCTTGCGACCACTGCGGGCCATTTCCTTGAGGACCTCGGCTGCCTCGTCGATTTTCACGACGGTCTTGTGCAGGTCTATGATGTGGATACCGTTACGCTCTACGAAGATATACGGCGCCATCTTGGGGTTCCACTTGCGGGCAAGGTGTCCGAAGTGAGTGCCTGCATCAAGCAACTGTTCAAAATTTGTTCTAGACATGGGTTTGTTTTTGTCTTTGTTTTAAACTCTTTCATCAATCCGAAGTAGCAGTCCCTGACTGGTCTCCGGGATTTTTTCGCGGCCCGGCAATCCTTTTTGTAGCTCGGGAAGATTCGCATCCTCACCGGGATCTCAGGATTTGATGAATACCAAAGCCGTGCTGACGTAACTCCTTCAGCGGGCCGATTAACGCTTGCTGAACTGGAAGCGACGACGTGCGCCAGGCTGACCGGGCTTCTTACGCTCGACTTCACGGGCATCGCGGGTGAGGAAACCGGCGGCCTTCAGGGAAGCGCGGTAGGCTTCCTTGTCGACCTCGCAGAGGGCGCGGGAGATACCCAGACGGACGGCCTCGGCCTGTCCTTTGGTACCACCGCCCACGAGCGTGACCTTGACGTCAAACTGACCCGTTGTGCCGGTAACCTCGAACGGCTGGTTCACGATGTACAGGAGGGAATCCTCCTTGAAGTACTCGTTCACCGGGCGACCGTTGATGACGATGTTGCCAGTGCCGGCGACAACATAAACACGAGCGACTGCTGATTTACGTCTTCCAAGGGCGTGTTTCTGTTCCATGTGCTCTGTTTAGATTTCGTTTAAGGTAATGGTTTTGGGATTCTGCGCCTGGTGAGGGTGCTCAGCGCCTGCATAAACGTACAGGTTGTTGATGAGCTTGTCACCAAGACGAGTCTTCGGAAGCATTCCGCGGACGGAACGGCGGATGAGTTCGGCCGGCCGGGATGCAAGGATCTCCTTGGGCGTGGTGAAGCGCTGTCCGCCCGGATAGCCGGTGTAACGGACATAGACGCGGTCGGTCATCTTCTTGCCGGTCAGACGGATCTTATCGGCGTTGATGACGATCACGTTGTCGCCACAGTCCACA
>CAJOLS010000068.1 GCA_905235535.1 uncultured Bacteroidales bacterium | reverse complement strand
GAAAACGCGGAGAATGCCCGTAAAACGGTTGTAGAGGCCGAAGAAATGCTCTCCGGGCTTCTGGTCCACACCGGTGAGGTTGAAGACCAGTTCCCAGTCCTTGCTGTCTATCTCGGCCATGTTTCGGGCGACATAGCGCGGAAGCCACTGGACGGGAGCTTTATCCCAGGCCCAGGGCAGGGGGACGTCGATGGTCTTTACCACGGGGCGGTCGTTTTCCTTGTAGTACTCAGTTACAAGGGAGATTTCTTTTTGGGAAGACCAGTCCTCTTCAAAAGCGGTGTTGCGGGAGGCATAACCGCCCATATAGCCGAAACCGATATCGTAGCCATTGTCCTCGGAAGGTTCCTTGGCTATGGGGTTTTTTTGGCAGGACGTCGACGCTATGGCGGCAAAAACTGCGCCGATAGTCATCATCAAACAGGTTTTTCTAAACATGGGGTGTATCATATTCTGCAAAGGTAATAATAATTTCCTTACTGCTAACCCTTTTCTCTTTCTCATAAAAAAGTGTGCTACATCCGCTGCCGTTGCGGCCATGTTGGCCGATATTCAGGAAAAATGACTATCTTTGCACCGAATTAATTCGCAAAAGATATGAATCTCAGAGACGTAAAGAAAGACATCCAGTATGTGATTGGCGCATTCATCGACGACTGCACCCTGTTCCTGAACATGAATCCCGGCAAGAATGCCGATGAGATTGCCAACCTTATTGACAAGGCTGTGGATTTGTACAACGACCTCCGCGACAAAGTGGTCAAGAGCGCAGGAGCCGAAAATCCCAAGCTTTGCTTTACCAGCATCCGCAAAGAACTGCTGGAAAAGACGGACGCCCTGTACGACGAACTGGCCGCCTCCGCCAAAAAAGGACTGGGCAAATAGTTTATGTGCATATAATGTTTAAATATCCCGGGTGGCCCCGGGGTTTTGCGTGATGAAAAAAAAGATTGTCCTGGCGCTGGGAACCCTCCTGGTCCTGGTTGCCTGCGCCCCCCAACCCGAGGTCAGTTACAAAGTCTGGTACGACTGGCCGGAAAGAAATCTGCCGGACTTTTCCACGCTGGGAGAACCGGCCCTGCAGGGAACCAAATGGAACCTGGACCTGATGGACATTGACGACACCAAAAACCACTTCTGCGTCCTGTTCGAGGCTCCTTTGAAGGTGAGCAGGGAAGAGGAATACACCTTTACCGTCACCACCGACGACGGTAGCCGCTTCTACGTGGACGGAGAGCTCCTTACCGACAGCGACGGCGCCCACGGCCCCATCGAAAAGAAGGCGACCAAGGTTCTGGGCAAAGGTACGCACCGGCTCAAGATAGAATACTTCGACTTTGACAAGGGCCAGTCCCTGTCCTTCAGGTATGCCACTCCAACCATCCCGGAACAGGAATACAACGACGAGGTCATGAAGCGGGAAGACAAGCTCTCCAGCAACCGGAAGTTTGTGAAGCCGCAGGTAAAAGAGGCCCTCCAGCGCTTCCAGGCCTGGAAAGGAAGTGACGAAACCGTGGTGTTCCCCATCATCACCGACGTGCATACCGCAGGCAACTTCACCTACAAGCACGTGGGCTTTGCCGCAACGGCCGCAGATATGTTCGGGGCCGATTTCATGGCCAACCTGGGAGACATCGGCCTCAATGCTTATCCCGCCACGGTAGATTCCACCTACGCACGCCTCATCCTGGACAAAATCAAGGAAGGAATGCTGGAGTACAATGGCCTGTGGGTTTATGCCCCCGGCAACCACGACTGGGACGGCGGCGCCGGCCTCTGGCTCACGGAAGAGTACCTGTCCGGTTTCTTCCAGAAACCCTGGGAAGCCAGGGCGGGAGGCAATCTTCACCTCACTCCCGGAAAAACTTATGGCTATCTGGACATTCCGGAAAAGAATTTCCGCGTGATATTCCTGAACAGCGAATCCAGTGCCACCAAGGGAGAGTTCTACTATTCCTACGGAGACCCTCAGCTGGACTGGCTGGCGGGTGTGCTGGACCAGACGCCTTCCAACATGCACGTGCTGCTGCTCTCCCACTGGATGCCCCATCCGCTGGGCGTCTGGAACATGGTTTCTATGAATCCCGTGAAGAAAGAACAGTCTTCCAAGATGATGGATTTCCTGGCCTCGTATAAAGACAAGGTGAATCTGGTGGGCCTGTTCACGGGAGACACCCATGTTAACTTCCACCAGGTGGCCGATGGCGTAAACTATTATGTGTCACAGGGATACGGATGGGTGAGTCCGGATCTCATGATGCCCGGACAGAAGCACGCCTTCTTTGACTACAAGGAAAGCCTCTGTATAGATGTGGTGGCCGTGAAACCGGCCAGGCGTGAAGTCCATACCTTCCGCATCGGCGCCGGCGGGGCCGACTACGACTACAGTTTCAGCTATTAATCCTGCTTGATAAGGGCGCTGGCCCAAACCTCACAGCCTTCGCACCGGCCCACGAAGCCCAGCTTCTCGGTGGTGGTGGCTTTTACGGACACGCGGTCCGCTCCAACTCCCAGGATGGGAGCCAGGGTGGACCGCATGGTTTCAATATGGGGGGCCAGCTTGGGCTTTTGCAGGGCGATGGTAATGTCCACATTGCCCACCTCATACCCATGCTCGTGCACAAGGGCCACCACCCGGGCCAGCAGCAGCTTGGAATCTACCCCTTTCCACTCGTCGGAAGTGTCGGGGAACAGATGGCCGATATCCCCCAGCGACAGGCAGCCCAGCAGGGCGTCGCACAGGGCATGGATGGCCACGTCGCCGTCGGAGTGGGCCACAAAACCCGTGGCGGAAGGAATCTGCACACCGCCCAGCCGCATGGGTAGCCCGTCGGCCAGGGCATGTACGTCGTAACCGTTACCTATCCTGATATCCATACTAAAATCTGTTTTGACTAAAACTTGAAAGTGTAGCTGATGCCTACGTTTACATTAGTCTGATTCACATAGGAAGCGCTGAAGAGGCGGGTTCCCTCGGTATTGGTGTCTATCTCGTAAGGGGAATAGAAATCCACCAGGGCATAGGGCTGCAGGACGTGATGGTTGCTCAGCTTGATGTCCGTGCGGAATATGAGCCTATAACGGTCGTTATAAACGTGGGTATATCCCGTGGGCGTGTAATTGTAGTAGGTGGTGCCGTCGTTTTTGGTCTGCAAGTCGCCGCTGGTCTCTCCCCAGGGGGCGTTCAGCTGGGTGCGCATTTCCAGGAATACCCCGGGCTCAAAGTAAGTCCACCCCTTGTATTCCACCCCTATGCGGCTCTTGACGGCAAAGGCGTCGGGCGTGTTCTGGTACACGTTGAAGGTGCCGGTGCGGTGGGTGAACTGCACACGCTCCTTGAGGGAGAAACTGAAATTGTTCCACGTCACATGCCCGGTAGCATCCACATAAAGACGGTGACGGGGAGCCTTGAAGCTGCGGTTCACTCCGTCATAGGGGTTGATGAGGATGTACCCGGCTCCCAGTTTCAGGAACTTGGCGGCTTTGTAGTCCAGGCCCACCGTGGTTTGCAGGCGGTTCAGGGACTGGAATACTCCGCCTATGCGGATTTCTTCCTCCACGTTTACGTGCAGGCCTTTTCTAATCTTGTAATCGGCAGCGGCGGAAAGGCGGATGCCACTGTCGTATTCATTCTGGGCGGCCGCAGCCAGCGGCAGCAGGAGGGCCAGGGTTAGGACGAATTTTCTCATTATTCTACGTAGTCTTTTGCTCGGGTTATCATGTTCACGGAGTTGGATTCCCCTTTGGGAAGGTGGTAGAAGACCTTGATGAAGGCGGCATCCTTGAGAAAATCCACATGGCCGATTTCCACATTCTCCACCTTCACGCCCAGGCGCTTCTGAAGGTCTTCCAGGAGCTCTTCCCGCTTTTCCGGGACAATGTTTTCAATCTTGTCGTACAGCACCAGCTTGGTGGCGGTGTGCTTTACCAGGCTCTCGCTTTCCAGGACGGCCACCAGCGCTACGATGAGCGCATTCACCAGCGCCATCACCCCCACGCTCCCCCAGCCCAGGGCATAGTGCGGGGCGTCCGTCTGCAGGCCCGCCACGTGGTAAACCGGGGCCAGGCCGTTGACGGCCGCCAGGGCAATGATCACAAACAGGTAGGTCATCTCCCGGATGGGCACCGTCTCCGTTCGGTAGCGGATAACCCCGAAGATGGCGAACAGGCCCAGGGTAAGCCCCACGCCCACCTCCACGTTGCCCATGATATAGAGCAGCGTGAGCATGGCCGACGAGAACACCATGAAGGTGAAGTAGTAGTCCCGGCGCCTGCTCTTCTTATAATAGAAGAAATGCACCAGAATCCAGCACACCAGCAGGTTCAGGGCAAAGCGGATGCCCAGTTCGGCCACTTTCTGGGCCGTGGTCATCATGGCGTCCGTAATGGTTTGCACGTCCAGGAGAAGGTCGTCTCCGGCTTCCAGGTCCCCGAAGGAGGCCAGGTCTTCCTGTACGAAGCGGAATAATTTGTCTATCATCTTGTTTCAATCTTTTTTCCTATGGTTTTTTCTATAGCCTTCACCTTCATCTTAAAGCGGCCGCTGATGGCCTCAGGGTCTGTGAGGGTGACGGCAATGCAGTATTTGCTCACCCGTACCGGCTTAATCCGGTGCTCCAGGAAGATGCGTCTCATCTGGCTCCGGGCGCGCCCGTCCTGCTTGAGCTCAATGACCACGGCATCCTGCAGCGTGGTTTCCAGGTGGGTCCGGAAGTTTTTGAACTGCAGCTGTGTATCTATGGTGAGGCGCTCTGTCAGGGAGGGATTCACCAGCGTAATGCGGGTGAAAAGGGTCTCCAGCACGGGGGAGAGGCTGGCCTGGGTAAACCAGGAGTGCCTGGCCAGGTAGGCGCAGGCGTCCTGGTTGGCCGAGAAGTCTTTCATATCGGCCACGGGAAGCTCCGTCCTTTTCTTGTTGGTGCGGCCGTGGTTGTTCTTGCGTTTGATTTCCAGGAAGGCCTGTCCGGAGCGCACATAGCAGCGGGTCCTCACTTTCTGGCGCACCAGGTGCTTGTTGCGGTGGTCGTAGAACATCCTTAGCTCCGGTGTGTCAAAATACACCGAGTCGTAGGGGCTCTGCCGCTGCCCTTCCGTAACCAGCACCCGGTAGCCGGCTGCGGCTGCGTCGGCAAGGACACCGCGCAGCGTGGCTTCGTCGGTGAGAAACTTGGCGTCCACCCGGTTCATCAGCTTCACGGATTTCATCTGGTCCAGCGTGATGGGCCGCAGGGCTTCCAGGTCCCGGTCAAAGGATATATGGCTATCTTCCGCCATCCTGGGCAATGTATTCGTACTGTTTGATGCCGATGAGTTTCCCCTTCGCATTGTAGGTGTACTGGATTTTCTTCCGGTCAAACTCGTTGTATTCAAACGTCTTGTATGTCTGAAGCTTGTTGCGCTCGTCGTAAACCAGTTCCCGGGAAACCCGGCCGTCGGCCCCGTACTCAAAACGTTTGCGCCATTTCTGGCCGCTGGTGGTGTATTCAATCTCTTCGATTTTCCTGCCGGACGGATTGAAGGTGGTCACGTGGTCCAGGACCTTGTTGTTGCCCTTGGGGTCCGTGTTCCACTCCTTGATGACCAGGTTTTTCTTATTGAGGGTCTGGGTCTCCTGGGCCCTTGCCGCTACGGGCAGCAGCAACAGGGCGGAGGAAATGATGATAAATAGTTTCTTCATAACAAAGTGCAAAGATAATAAAATCATCGGCCAAAACCACCACCCCCGGGATTACCGGGGCCGCCGGGCCCGCCGTTTCCGCCGGAGTAGGCGCTCAGGCTCACATCGGAGCCGCCGCTGGCCGATCCGTCCACTACGCCCATCCCGTTGAAAATCTGGGTTCCGCCGTTTACGCTCACGCCGGATTTGACCGCCGGCTGGGAAGAGCCGGACACCACCAGACCCGTGCCGCCGCTGGAAGGGGTCTTGAATGCGTATACTTGGTCTCCCACGGTGAGGGAATACCAGGTGTTGCGGCTCCAGGAAGAGGCCTGGTAGCAGTTCTGGCTCAGGCTGGCCCCGTTCTCCAGGCCGCCTATGGCAAACAGGGTGCCGCCGTTCACATACAATTTGTAGCCTCCTTCGGTATTGGCGTCCACGGCCACTTCGGCCCCTCCGCTGCCAATGGCATACACCATTCCGCCTTCCAGGAAACAGTTCCCGTTGGCGTCAATGCCGTCGTTGCCGGTGGAATAGGCGCACACCTCTCCGCCGGTGATGGCCAGCATGCCGGCGCTGTTGATGGCGTCGTCCTTGGACTGGGCATACACGCTGCCGCCGGTGATTTCAATCTTTCCCTTGGCCTCGATGCCCTCGTGGTTGGAGGCCTTGGAGCTGATGCTGCCGCCGGAAATATAGATGTCGCCGTCAAACTTGATGCCCTTGGCACTCTTGGAGTCGTTGCTGTTTTTTCCGTAGTTGGTTCCGGTTACGGTCACATCCACGGTCCCGCCCTGGAAATACGCCGGTCCGTCGCCGCTGATGCCCTTTCCGCCCTGTCCGGAGTTGGTAATGGTAAGGGTTCCGTCGTTCATCACGAAGAACTGATCGGCCTTTACCCCGGCGGAGGATTTGTACTCCTCATCGTCCTCGTCATAGGCCAACCCGCCGCTGACGGCAATGTTGGTGATGCCGCCGTTAAACACCACCAGGCTGTCGGAGGTGATGCCTTTTTTCATGTGGGCCGATGCTTTCAGGTTGAGGATGCCGCCGTTCACATAGACGGCGTCCTTGCCCCGGAGGGTGTGACCTGCCGTGGAGGAAACGTTGAGGGTGGGACCGTCCAGGAAGTTGAGGTAATCGTCGGAGGTGATGCCGGCCTTACCCGTCGCATTCACTTCCAGTTCTCCTTCGCCGCTGAAGATAAGCTGGCCTTCGGAGAAGAAGGCCGCCTTTTCGTCCTCACCATCGGGCGTAGCGGTGTAGGCGGCGCCATCGGCCAGATAGTTCTGTCCGTTCACAACCACAAAGCAGCGCTTCTTGCCCTGGTTGTTGATGGCGGCGCCGGTAGGGTTGGTGATGGAAACACCGTCCAGCACCAGTGCCTGCTTGTTGTTGGAGTAAATCTTGAGGAAACCGTTGGAGGTGGTGCCGGAGAGGATGTATTTCACCTTTTCATTGGTAGGGGTATTGTCCACCGTTACCTGGTTGCCGTTTACGGTCACAATGCCGTTCTCGTCTCCTTCCACCTTGGCGTCCCCGTTTTCGGAGAAGGTGATGGAAATGGTGCGCACAAAGGTGGTGCCTGCAATGAGGTCTTCCTCGTCCTGCGCCACCTCAAGGGTAGTGGACCCCGTTACGCCGGAGGTGGCAGATGCTTCCGCATTGCCGCCGTTTTCGCCGGAATGGGGGTTCCAAGGGTCGTTGGAGATAATTTCATCTTTGTTGCAGCCTGCCAGGGCCAAGCCCGTCAGCAGGATAGAAATACTAATTGTCCTTTTCATAGTTTAAAGGTTTTAGAGTCTGTTTTGAAATGATTCAATAAATTCTTTATGTTTCTTTTTGGTAAATTTCACCCATAGGCCCCCCTATGGCCAAAAATTTTCAAGAAAAATTTCCACAAAAATAAACTATAAATAAAAATATCAATCATTTCAAAACAGACTCTTAATTACACGTCAGGTTCCGTATAAATCAAAAAGCCGGCCAAAACAGAAAAGGTCCGAAAAAATTTTTTTCGATTGGCCGATTTGTTCTATCTTTGTACCGGTAAAAAATTGCTTATGCTCATCGTACTGCAACTCCTGGGCTCCATCGCCCTCCTGATTTACGGCATGAAGGTTATGAGCGAGGCCCTGCAGAAAATGGCAGGCCCGCAGCTCCGACACCTTCTGGGAGCCATGACCACCAACCGCTTTTCCGGTGTCCTTACCGGTGCTCTGGTCACCGTTGCAGTCCAGTCATCGGCCGCCACTACCGTCATGACGGTATCCTTTGTGAATGCCGCCCTCCTCACCCTGGCACAGGCCATTTCCATCATCATGGGTGCCAACATCGGTACCACCATGAGCGCCTGGATTATGTCGGCCGGTTTTTCTTTCAATGTAACCATGCTGGTGTGGCCTGCCTTCCTGGTGGGCATCATCCTCATCCAGACCGGGCGGCGCCGCTATATTGGAGACTTCCTCTTCGGCCTGTCCTTCCTGCTCTTTGCCCTGGGCATGCTCAAGCAGGCGGGAACGGATTTGGACCTGGCCAGCAAGCCCGCCGTGGTGGCTTTCTTCGCCAGCTTCCCCACCAATTACGGAACCATCCTGCTGTTCCTTTTGATTGGTACCATCCTTACGGCCATGGTCCAGAGCTCCGCAGCCCTCATGGCCATTACCATGGTGCTTTGCTCCACCGGCGCCATTTCCATCTATCAGGGTATCGCGCTGGTTATGGGTGAAAATATCGGCACCACCGTTACGGCCAACCTGGCCGCCATGAGTGCCAATACGCAGGCCCGGCGAACAGCCTTGGCGCACTTGTTTTTCAATGTGTTCGGCGTGGTGTGGGTGCTCATTTTCTTCTTCCCCTTCGTGCGCATGGTATGCGGCGTAGTGGGGTTGGACCCGACGGCTTCGGAGCAGAGTCCCACTCAGTTGTCCTTCGCGCTGGCCACCTTCCATACCTTCTTCAATGTCATCAACACGGCGGTGCTCATCTGGTTCATTCCCCAGATTGAGAAGTTCGTTTGCTTTATCATCAAGCCCCGCAAGTCTGAGGAAGAGGATGAATTCCGCCTGCAGTTTATCAAGGGCGGTATCATGAAAACGCCGGAAATTGCCATCCTGCAGGCGCAGAAGGAGATTGACGTGTTTGGCGAAAAGATGCAGATCACCTTCGGCCTGGTTAAAGATCTCGCGCTGGCCAAGGAAGACGGGGAGTTCAAGAAACTCTTCGACCGCATAGAAAAGAACGAAGACCTGAGCGACCGCATGGAGAATGAAATTGGCCAGTATCTGGGACAGGTGGGAGACGCCCACCTCTCGGACGAATCCAAGGAAAAACTCCGCGCCATGCTCCGTCAGATCGGGGAACTGGAGTCTGTGGGAGACAGCTGCTACAACCTGGCCCGCATCCTCTCCCGCAAGCGGGAGCACAAGATTGTCTTCACGGAGCAGCAGGAAAGTCGGCTCATTGATATGTACGTGCTGGTGGATGCCGCCCTTTCCCGCATGAACAGGGTCCTGAAGGGCCCCCGTGAAGAATTCGACCTCTCCGAGTCTGAGGAGTTGGAAATCAGGATCAACGGTTTCCGCAACCAGCTCAAGCGGCAGAACATCGTAGATCTGGACAACCACACTTACGATTACGAGAACGGAACAGTCTATATGGACCTCGTCAACGAGTTCGAAAAGACGGCCGACTATGTCATCAACGTGGTGGAAGCCCGCCTGGGCGTAGTTCGCAACAGCCTCCGCTTCAAAGGTGTGCAGCTGGACACGGATGGCAAGCGCGTCATGGTGGACGGCGAAACGGTTCCCTTCTCCAAGACAGAGTTCGAGATGCTCCGCCTGTTCATGGAGAATCCCAACAAGGAATGGGTGCGCCGGGATTTTGTCCAGGCCCTATGGCCCGACGACCCTCTGGCCACCTCCCGCACCGTGGATGCCGCCGTTACGCGCATCCGCCGCAAACTGGGCCCGTATGGTGAGAGTATCGTCACCCAGGGCGCCGGATATGTCTTTGAAGAGTAATTTTGCAAGTTTTTGTATTTAGTACTTGCGGATTCAGAAAAAAGTCGTACATTTGCAGTCCCGTTTTCGGGACACATTGAGATATGGTGTAATGGTAGCACTACAGATTCTGGCTCTGTCAGTGAGGGTTCGAGTCCTTCTATCTCAACAATTTACATTGGTAATCAGAGGGTTACGGAATTACGCACAGTATTTACGCACATTTCCTCGGTTTACCGGCCTCAAAACCCCGCGGGGTTGGGCGGGGTAGCTCAGCTGGTTAGAGCGTCGGATTCATAATCCGGAGGTCGTGGGATCGTGACCCACTCCCGCTACCAAGCGTAGCGAGCAGGCGCTACCAAGACTAGATAAGTGAGCAAGTACGACGCTCCTTACATCGCAAACAACTCACTATATGCTTCCGGCGCTTTGCAAAGCGGCGTTTTTTTCATTTATAGGGACCACTGTTATGACACCAAAAATGGGGTCAATGTGAAAAACTACCATCTTCGCAACTGTTTCGTACCATACCAGAAAAGTGTCCCGGTGTGCATGGGACGTCTCTGATGCATACGGACCGGCTTGGGAAGGGGCTTGGTCCTGGTGCACACGGGCGACGGGCCGATGCGGAGGGTGGCGAGAATGGCCTGAAGGAAGAGTTTACGGTGCCAGCGGGCACAGGGGCAGAGTGGCCTGGAGGGTTTCGTAATCGGCCGGGTCCCGCCAGAAGGAGGCGGGAAGGGAAACCGGAACGGCGGCGTAGGAGTCTTCTATCATGCCGGGCTTGGTGCACCAGAGAAGGTCCAGCCGGGGCGGGAGCATTTCGGGGGTTTCTCCAAAGCGAAGCACATAGCGCAGCGTAACGGCCCCTTCCAGGCGGGCGATAGGGTCGTTCTGGTTGGAGAGGGAGTTGCCCAGGGAATAGTACACGGGCACTCCGTCTATCCACTGCATGTCCTGCACCACATGGGGATGCGAGCCGATGATGGCGTGGGCCCCCTGGGACACCAGCCAGCGGGCAAAACTCTCCTGCTGGGCGCTGTGCCGGGTTTCGTATTCCACACCCCAGTGGGGGAACACCAGGACGATATCGGCCTTCTCGCGGGCGCGGGCCATCACGGGGGCCAGGGCTTCGCGGCTCATGCGGTGCACCTTGGGCCAGTGGACGGCCGATCCGAAGTTGGTGCCGTAGGTGAAGTTCACCAGGGCCACGCGGACGCCCTTGACGGACAGGATGAGGGGGTTAAGCAGCGTATCGGCCCGGGCCGATGCCGCCGTCCCTGTGTACAGGATATCCCTTTCCTCCAGCTGGCCGATGGTGCGGGAAAGTCCCTCGAAACCCTTGTCCAGCATGTGGTTGTTGGCGGTGAGGAGAACGTCGAAGCCCACATCCGAAAGGTATTCGGCAAAGGATTCGGGACCGGAGAAGGCGGGATAGCCGGCATAAGGCTTCCCGGCCAGCGGGAATTCCATGTTGCACACGGACACATCGGCCTTCCGGATATTCCCCTCCACATGTTTGAAGAAATCCGTATAGCCGTATTTGGAGGCGCTTTGCACCACCCGGCCGTGCGCCAATACATCTCCCACCAGGTAGAATGTGAGGGTGTCGGCCTTGGGGGTGACGGTCCAGTACTCTACAGGAAAACGAATCCACTGCGAGAAACCCTGCAGCGGAATCATCAGAAGCAATATGACCAGCAGCCGCCTCATTCGAGGCCGTCCAGCTGGGAATCTGCCAGAGGGCCGAACCACTCCTCCGTCTTCTCACGGGCACGGGCCTTGATGGCGGGGGTGATGGCGCTGGCCACATAGGTGACGGCGGCTATCAGGGCGGCCCAGTCGTCGGCCAGGCCGGCGAAGGGCAGAAAGTCCGGAACCAGGTCCAAGGGGAGAATCATGTACCCCAGGGCCCCGGCAATCACCGCCTTGTATTTGGTGGGGGTGTTGGGGTCCGTGAGGGTGTAGTACAGCGTAAGGGCGTAGTACGTGAGCTTAACCCCGGCCTTTTTGGCCAGCGTGCGCAGCTTGAGCCAGAAATCGCTCTCCGAAAAGTGCTTCTGGTACTTGGTCAGTTCTTCCGGTGTCAAATTACTGTTCTCCATGCTACAAAGTTAATGAATTTCCCCATTATGGCATTATTTATGCGGAAAAAGCGTTACTTTTGTTTATATGGAACGTTTCACGAGTATACTTTTGGGCCTGGTTTTCTCCACCCTGGCCCTGTCGGCCCAGACATCGGCCCAGCAATATGTCAACAGTCAGGCAAAGCAGGAGCCCCTCAAGGGTTCCTCCTGGGGCATCTATGCCAAAGACGCCTCCGGCAAAGTACTGGCCAGCCATAATGCGGGTTTGCGCCTTATGCCCGCTTCCAACCGCAAACTCATCACCACCGGCGTAGCCCTCCATGCGCTGGGGCCGGACTTCCGCTTCCGCACCACCCTGGGCTATACCGGCGTCCTCCAGACCGACGGCACCCTGGACGGGGACGTGTACATCATAGGCGGGGGAGACCCCACCATCGGCACGCAGGACACCACCATCGCCCTCAAGGCCGATGCCCTCTTCTGGAAATGGAAGACCCTGTTGCGGGAAAAGGGCATCCAGCGCATCCACGGCCGCATTATAGGCGACGGCTCCTCCATGGAAGGCCTCCTGGAGCACCCGTCCTGGGAGTACGATGACATGGGAACATACTACGGAACCGGCGGCAACGCCCTCTGCTTCTACGAAAACGCCATAGACATGCAGGTATCGGCCACCCAGACCGGCCATCCCATCAATCTTACCCAGGTATATCCCGAAACCCCCTGGCTCCAGGTCTCCAATTACGGCGTCACCGGGCCGGCGGGCAGCGGCAACACCCTCTACCTCTATACCACCGAAGCGGCTCCCTATGCCCAGATGCACGGAGTTTTCGGCGTGGACCGCAGTCCCAAGATTGAAAGCACCTCCAACAAATTCGGCGCCCTCACCTGTGCTTATTATTTCTGGAAAAACCTGCGCGAAACGGGCTGGGAGGTTACCGGGGGCTATGCCCATGTGAACCGGAACGGCTATGTCCAAGGCCCCGATTTTGTGGAGGACGGCCTAGCCGGCACCCCTCGGACGATAGGCTTTACGGAAAGCCCCCGCCTGGCCGATATAGCCCGCATCACCAACGAGAGAAGCGACAATTTCTATGCGGAAAGCATCCTTCGCTACATGGGAGAAAGGGCCACCGGCATTGCGGAATACGACAGCTGCCTGGTAGCGGAAAGCGTCGTCCTCCAGGACCTGGGCCTCAAGATGGACCAGATTCAACTGGCCGACGGCAGCGGCTTGTCTACCCACAACTGGGTTACACCCGAATGGATGGTGTCCTACCTGGAGGCTATCCGCAGGAGCCCGTCTTTTGACGCCTTCCTGGCTTCGCTTCCCAAACCCGGAGAAGGAACCCTCTCCATGATCCGTTTCCCCGGCTCCGACCGCGTGAGGATGAAGAGCGGCTCGCTCTCCGGCACCCTCTGCTATTCGGGTTATATCCTGGACGAAAACGGCAAACCCGCCGTCACCTTCTCCATCCTTACCAACAGTTCCCTGGCCGGCACTTCCCAGGTTCGGGACGTGCTTATGCAGATGGTGCGAAGGCTCATGGAATAGAGAAAAATTCGTATCTTTGCAAGATGATTAAATTGAAGCACATCATATATATCCTGGCTATTCTGGGGGCTGTTTCCTGCAAGTCCGTGGCGCGTCTGCAGGAAACCGCCACGGAACTCTTCCGGGGAGAGGTGGTGGCCAAGGTGGGAGACCACCGCCTGCACCGCTCCCAGCTGGAGAGTTACATCCCCGCCGGTGTATCGGCCGAAGACAGCGCCGCCCTGGCGCGCCAGTACATCCAGACCTGGGCCGAAGACCTCCTGCTCATGGACATGGCCGAAGCCCAGCTTTCTTCCCAGGAAAAAGACGTCAGTGCCGAACTGGAAGAATACCGCAAGAGCCTTATCAAATACCGCTACGAGCAGCTCTACATCCAGCAGCGGCTGGATACCCTGGTCACCGATGAGGAAGTGGCCGGCTTTTACCAGGAAACCCCGGACAAGTTCCGCCTGGAGCGCCCCATCCTCAAGTCCCGCTACATGATTATCCCGGCCGATGCCCGCAGCCTCAAGATCATCAAGGCCAAGATGTCGTCGGAGGACGATATGGAAGTGATGGAGGCAGACAGCCTGGCGGCCTCCGTGGCCATCAAGTACGCGGACTCTTCCGACACGTGGATGGACGCCCTGGTGGTAGCCCGGGAAGCAGGGGTGGATTACCGCAGCATGCTGGCCGGTTTCAAGGTGCCTGGCTTTGGCCGGTACCCTTTTGTGGAAATCCCCGACGACAGCGGCAACCTGCACGTGATTTACGTGGTGGAAATGGTGGCCGATGGAAAGACGGCGCCCCTGGAGTATTGCCAGGAGCGCATCCGGGACCTCATCCTGAGTTCCCGCAAGCACGCCCTGGAGGCGGGCCTCACGGAAATCCTCTTGGAAGACGCCCGCAAAAACAACAAGTTTGTAATCTATGAAAATGAAGAATAAGAGTATCGTACTGGCTACGCTGCTGGCAGCCTGCCTTCCCCTGAATGCCCAGAAATACAAGGGCGTGGTGGACAAGTCCATCGCCGTGATTGGCGGGGAAACCATCCTCCTGTCCGATATTGAGTCCGAGGTGCAGCAGCAGCGGGCCGTCGGCAGTTCCAGTGACCGGGATCTGCGTTGCGAAATCCTGGAGGCCACCATGGAGGGAAAGCTCTTCCTCATGCAGGCCCGCCTGGACTCCATCACCGTGGGCGGGGACATAGTGGAAAGCAGCCTGTCGCAGCGCATGGACTACATGCGAACCAACCTGGGCGGAGATGAAGAGATGGAAAAATACTTCGGCAAGCCCCTGTACAAACTTCGCCAGGAATGGCGGAAGGCCCTGGAAGACCAGAGCCTGATGGAGCAGGAGCGTTATCAGGTGGCCAGTAAGATTGCAGAAATCACCCCTTACGATGTCCAGCAGTACCTGAATAATACAGATCCGGAAGACCTCCCCATCGTGCCCGTGAAATATCAGCTGAGCCAGATTTGCGTGTATCCGGACCGCCAGGCCGCCGCTGTGGCCGTGAGGGAGAAACTCCTGAGCCTCCGCGAGCGTATCATGAACGGAGAAAAGTTCTCCACCCTGGCCCGTATCTATTCGGAAGACCCCGGCAGCGCCCGCCGCGGCGGTGAACTGGGCATGGCCTCCAAGTCCATCTTCTGGCCCGCCTTCTCCGACGCCGCCATGGCCCTGAGGCCCGGAACCATCTCCCAGATTGTGGAAACCCCCGACGGCTTCCATATCATCGAGGTCATCGAGAAAAAGGGAGACATGTTCAACGCCCGCCACATCCTCCTCAAGCCCCAGTACACGGCGGAGGACCAGGAAAGGGCCTTCGCCCGCCTGGACAGCCTGAAAACCCAGATTGAGACCGAAGAGATGGACTTCCCCCTGGCCGCCCGCTTCTATTCGGAAGACCTGGCCACCCGCACCAACGGAGGCCAGATGGCAGACCCTTCCACCGGTTCTTCCTACTTTGAAATAGACCAGTTGAAGCCCGCCGATTATACCGCCATCAAGGACCTGGAGCCCGGCCAGATTTCCGAGCCCGTGGCCTCCTTGGACAACGAAGGCTACATGCAGGGCCGCCAGGGCAACCTGGTTTATAAGATTATCCGGGTGGACAAGATTCTTCCCGCCCACACCGCCACCTTCGAGAACGACTACAACCAGATTCTGGAATACGTTCAGATGCAGAAACAGCAGGAGGCCGTGGATGCTTTCCTGGAAGGGAAAATCAAGGATACGTACATTGTCATAGACCCTATGTTCGCCGAATGCGAGTTTTCGCGTGAGGCCTGGAACGCCCGCAAATAGTGAATCCGTCGCGGTCTCATAAATGGCTGATACCGTTGCTGCTGCTGCCTTTCGCAGCGGCGGCTTTGGCTTCCGGCCTCCGGCAGCAGCCCCAGGAAGAGGACAAGGTTCACCTGATCAGCGCCCAGAGCGCCCAGCTCATAGAAAAGGACGGCCAGAATTACCGCAAGGTGATAGGACCTGCCAGGTTCTTGCATAACAACACTTACCTGCTTTGTGACACCGCCCTGTGGAACGTGAGCACCAACATCATCGATGCCGTGGGCAACGTACGCATCATCCAGGACCGCACCCAGCTTTCCAGCGAAACCCTCCAGTATGTGGTGGACGACAACATGGCCAAGTTCCGCGGCTCCCTGGTGCAGCTGGAAGACAAGGACATGAATACCCTGCGCACCCGCTACCTGGACTACAACACCAAGGACTCGGTGGCCATTTTCCAGAACGGCGCCGCCATGCGGGACAAGGACGGCCAGATTATCGAGAGCGTTTACGGCACCTACGACTCCAAGGCCCACCTGTTCGTGTTCAACGACCAGGTGAACATGTACATGGACACGACGTTTATCAAAACGTCCCGCCTGGAGTACAGGAGCGACCTTTCCACCGCCTACTTCGGCTTTGGGACGGACATGTGGCAGAAAGACCAGATGCTCAGCGCCAACGACGGCTGGTACAACCGCGAGCAGGAGCTTTTCTTCTTCCGCCGCAAAGTGCACCTTCTCACCAAAGACCAGGAAATCTGGGGAGACACGCTCTATTACGAGCGCCAGTTCAACAACGTGGAGATGCTGGGAAACGTGGAAATCATGGATACCACGCGCAACGTCTTCGGCCTGGCCGGGCGTTTCGAGTACACGGATTCCCTTTTGCAGGTGCGCATGACGCGGGAGCCGGCCATCATCTCCATCTCGGAGGAGAAAAACCGCCGGGACACCGTTTACGTGGGGGCCGATGTGCTCCTTTCCCGGGCCATCCGCCGTTGTGATATCCCCGATTCCTGGGTGCAGGATGCCACGCAGCGCCTCAAGGACATTTCCGGAGACCCGGTGATGGAATATCGCAAGAAAGCGGCTGAAGAAGCGGCCAAGAAAGCGGCCGAGGCGCAGAAGAACGATCCTCAGAAAATAGCCGAGGAAAATGCCCGCAAGCTGCGGGAGAAAAATGCCGCGGGCCAGGCCGCACAGGGGGAGGAGAATCCGGCCGGGGCCGGGGAACAGGAGCCGGCCGAAGAAGAAAAGCCCCAGGAGGCTCCGGCCGAGGCTGTGAGGCCTCCCCTGGACACCACGCCTCCGCCTCCGGATACCTCCAAGGTGAATTTCCTCTGGGGCTCCAAGCGAGTGCGCCTGTTCCGACGGGATATGCAGATGTCCGGAGACTCCCTCACCTACACAGACCTGGATTCCCTGGTGCGCCTGTACCAGGACCCTGTCTTTTTCAATGAGGGCAATCGGCAATATGCTTCCGACAGCATCTACATGGTTATCAAAGACCGCCAGATGCAGCGGGCCCATCTGCTGTCCAATGCCTTCATTACCATTGAGGAGGCCCCCAAGACCTTCGATCAGATTCGCGGAGCCGAGGTGGTGGCGTACTTCGATTCCACATCGGCCCTTACCCGCTTTGACGCCCTGGGAGGCGCCGCCACGCTCTTCTATCTGGAGGAGAACGACGCCCTGGCCACGGTGAACAAGGTGGAGACCAAGATGATTTACGCCACCTTCCAGGACGGCAACATCCAGCGCATCCATTACTACGACAACCCCAAGAACGACGGCTATCCCACCGTCCAGCTGGCGGAAGACGACAAAACCCTCAAGGGATTCCGCTGGGAGCCGGAGAGAAGGCCCCAGTCGCCGGAAGATGTCACCAGCCTGAAACCCCGTCCCAGCGAGCGCCTGTCCTACATCGCCAGGCCGCATGCGGCATTTGTACAAACCGAAGATTACTTCCCTGGATATATCAACAAGCTGTACCGGGACATTGCCATCCGGGATTCCCTGGAAGTGGTACGCCGGCAGCAGCGGAGGGAGCAGGAGGCCCTGCAGCAGGAACTGGCCCGGGAAGAGGTCCAGGCCGCTCCTGCAGAAGTCCCGGCCGATACCCTGAAAACCCCTGTTGACACCCTGAAAAAGCCGGTGGAACCCGCCTTCGAAGCCGTTGTGGACCAGCCGGATACGCTGAAGGCTCCGGCAGACACCCTGCCAAAACCGGCAGATTTACCCCTGGCTTTGCCGGATTCCCTCAAGACCGTTCCGGACAGCCTGACCGTTGCGGCAGAACCCGTAGTGGAAGAACCGGAAGAAGTGAATCAGCCCACTCCGGAAGAGTTGGAAAAGGCCCGGATAGAAGCCGAAAAAGCTGCTGAAAAGGCCGCCAAGGAGGCCGAGAAGGCGCGCATTAAGGCCGAAAAAGACCGCATCCGGGCGGAGAAGGCTGCCCAGAAGGCCGCGAAAGAAGCGGAGCGGGCCGCCGTCCAGGCCGCCAAGGATGCCGAAAGGCAGGCCCGGTGGGAGGAACTGAACCGCATAGATGCCGAGAAGCGGGCCATCAAGGAGCAGAAGCGTTTGGAAAAAGAGCGGGCCCGGAAGCTGAAAGCGCTTCAGAAGTTGGAGAAAAAGGAAAGGGCGCGCTTTGAGAAATACCTGCAGAAGGAGCAGGAAAAAGCTGCCCGGAAGGCCGAAAAGGCTGCCAAGAAAGAAGCTAAGAGTCTGTTATGAAATGATTCAATAAATTCTTTATGTTTCTTTTTGGTAAATTTTCCTCAAAAATAAACTATAAATAAAAATATCAATCATTTCAAAACAGACTCTAAAACGAAACAACCACAAGACAAGATATGAAAAAGACTGTACTAGTGTCCGGTGGTGCCGGCTTCATCGGCAGCCACGTGACCGTAGAACTTATTGCCGCAGGCTACGACGTAGTAGTGGCCGACAATTTCTCCAACTGCGACCGCACCTGTTTTGAGGGTGTCAGGATAATCACCGGCCGGGAAGACCTTCCGCTGGAAGTGGTGGATTTCTGCGACCAGGCCGCCACCGAGACCCTCTTTGCCAAATATCCCATCGACGCCGTCATCCACTTTGCCGCCTTCAAGGCCGTGGGCGAGTCCGTGGAGCAGCCGGTGCGTTACTACAAGAACAACCTCACCAGCTTCCTCAATGTGCTGGAGGCTGCCCAGAACAAGGGAGGCTGCAACGTGCTGTTCTCCTCATCGGCCACCGTATATGGAGAGCCAGAGGCGGTTCCCGTGACGGAGAAGACGCCCCGCCAGCCCGCCACCTCCCCTTACGGCAACACCAAAACCATGTGCGAAGATATCCTTCGGGATACCGTCAAGGCCAACGGCGGCAAAATCAAGGGAATTCTCCTTCGCTACTTCAACCCCATCGGTGCGCATCCCAGCGCCCTCATCGGAGAACTGCCCCGCGGCGTTCCCAACAACCTGGTTCCTTTCATCACCCAGACGGCCATCGGCAAGCGCGAATGCCTGAATATCTTCGGCAACGATTATCCCACCCCGGACGGCACTTGCCAGCGAGACTTCATCGATATCGTGGACCTGGCCAAGGCCCACGTGTGTGCCGTTACCCGCATGGTGGAGGGCAAGATGAAGCAGGACTGCGAGGTGTTCAACGTGGGCACCGGTCGTCCCCTGAGCGTGATGGAACTGGTGAACGCTTTTGAGAAAGTGAACGGTGTCAAGCTCAATTACAAGTTTGCCCCCCGCCGCGCGGGAGATATCACCGCCATCTGGGCCGATCCCACCCTGGCCGAAACCGAAATGGGCTGGAAGGCCACCCGTACCATTGAAGAAACCCTCAAGGCGGCCTGGGCCTGGGAATGCCATCTGGCCGGAAAATAGTACTGACACCCTATGGAAGAGAAAAAACAAATCCAACTGCCGGAGAACGCTCACCGGGAGCTGAAGCCGGGAGAGGAGTACACCCCCATCCTGGATCCGCAGAAAAAGTATGCGGAAGCTACTCCTTATTCTGTGGCCATCGGCTTGCTGATGGTGATTCTTTTCAGCGCCGCGGCGGCTTATCTGGGCCTCAAGGTGGGCCAGGTGTTCGAGGCCGCCATCCCCATCGCCATCATTGCGGTGGGCCTTACCGGCGCCCTGGGCCTCAAGCAGGGGCTTAGCCAGAATGTGATTATCCAGTCCGTCGGCGGCTGCTCCGGCGCCGTGGTTGCCGGTGCCATCTTCACCCTGCCTGCCATTTATATCCTGGGCGTGGAGGTGGAGTTCTGGCAGATGATCCTGAGTTCGCTGCTGGGCGGCGTGCTTGGCATCCTCTTCCTCATCCCTTTCCGCAAATACTTCGTTAAGGAAATGCACGGGAAGTATCCCTTCCCGGAGGCTACCGCCACCACGCAGGTGCTCATCAGCGGTGAAGGCGGCGGTTCCAGCGCCAAGACCCTCATATCGGCCGGCCTCATCGGCGGTCTGTACGACTTTGCCGTAGCCACCTTCGGCACCTGGGCAGAAACCATCTCCACCACGGTAATGGGCTGGGGCGCTGCCGTTGCCGACAAAGCCAAGGTAGTGCTCAAGATGAACACCGGCGCCGCCGTGCTGGGCCTGGGCTATATCATCGGCCTCAAATATTCCTTCATCATCTGCTGCGGCTCCCTGTTGGTGTGGCTGGTGATCATTCCCCTGATGAACCTCATCTGGGGGGCCGATGTCATCGACCTCATGCACACCGGCGTGGCGCAGACCATCGGCGAAATGGCTCCCGAGCAAATCTTCAAGGACTACGCCCGCCACATTGGCATCGGCGGCATTGCCACGGCCGGTATCATCGGCATTGTGAAGAGCTTCGGCGTCATCAAGAGCGCCGCTGGCCTGGCCGTGAAGGAGTTTAAGCGCAAGCCGGGTACCCTGGACGAGAAGGCCATCCGCACGGAGGAAGACCTGCCCATGAAGACCATCGTCTTCGGCGTGGTCATCGCCCTGTTGGGTATCTTTGCCTTCTTTGCCTTCGGCGGTGTGGTCAACAATGTGTGGCAGGCCCTGATAGGCCTTCTGGTGGTGGCGGTGGTCTCCTTCCTGTTCACTACCGTGGCCGCCAACGCCATTGCCATCGTGGGCTCCAACCCCGTGAGCGGCATGACGCTCATGACCCTTATCATCGCTTCCCTCATCCTGGTGGCGGTGGGCTTGAAAGGTAATGCTGGCATGGCTGCCGCCCTCATCATCGGCGGCGTGGTCTGTACCGCCCTTTCCGTGGCCGGCTCCTTTATTACAGACCTTAAGATAGGTTACTGGATCGGTTCCACGCCTAAGGTGCAGGAAGGCTGGAAATTCCTGGGCGTTGCCGTATCGGCCGTCACCGTGTGCGGCGTGATGCTGGTTCTTAACAAGACTTACGGTTTCACCGGAGACAATGCCCTGGTGGCTCCCCAGGCCAATGCCATGGCGGCGGTTATCCAGCCCATGTTCTCCGGCGGCGGCGCTCCCTGGCTCCTGTACGGAATTGGTGCGGCCATCGCCCTCGTTTTGAATTTCTGCAAGGTTCCGGCTTTGCCGTTTGCCCTGGGTATGTTCATTCCCATAGACCTGAACCTGCCCCTGCTGGTGGGCGGTTCCATTTCCTGGTATGTGAGCACCCGCTCCAAGGATGCCGCCGTGAACAACGCCCGTATGGAGAAAGGAACGCTCATCGCTTCCGGTTTCATCGCCGGCGGCGCCCTCATGGGTGTGGTGAGCGCCATCCTCAAGTTTGCGAACGTAGACCTGTTCCTTACCAGCTGGGCCGCCAACTACGGCGAGGCCGTGGCCATCGTCCCCTTCCTCTGCATCATAGCCTACATGGTGTGCGCCTCCATGAAAGCCAAGTCCTGATCAATCAGTCAGATACAATTCAAGGGGTGCACTTCTATGTGCACCCCTTGTTTTATAAGCGGCTGATATTCAGTCTATTCGGCAAAAAGAGAAACCAGATTCAGAATTACCTCGGTGGCCTTTTCCATACTCTGGAGGGGTACGTACTCCATCTTGCCGTGGAAGTTGAGGCCGCCGGCGAAGATGTTGGGGCAGGGCAGGCCTTTGAAGGAAAGGTTGGCGCCGTCGGTACCGCCGCGGATGGGCTGGATCTTGGGTTTGATACCCGCCATCTCCATGGCCTTGATGGCCTTCTCGATGATGAAGTAGTGGGGCTCCACCTGCTCGCGCATGTTGTAGTACTGGTCTTTCAGGACCAGGGTGGCCGTACCCTCTCCGTACTTGACGTTGATGGAATCTGTCACCTGTTGGATGAGCACCTTCTTGGCCTCGAACTTGTCGCGGTCGTGGTCCCGGATGATGTAGGCGAAATCGGCCTCCTCTACGGAACCCTTGAAAGAGATGAGATGGAAGAAGCCTTCGTAGCCCTCCGTGCATTCCGGACGCTGGTCCTTCGGCAGCAGGGTATTCAGTTCCTGGCCGATGAGGATGGCGTTTTTCATCTTGCCCTTGGCGTTGCCGGGGTGGACGTTTCGGCCCTGGATATGCAATTTGGCCGATGCGGCGTTGAAGTTTTCGAACTCCAGTTCTCCAATTTCTCCGCCGTCCATTGTATAGGCGTAATCCGCCCCGAAGCGGGGAACGTCAAATTTGACGACGCCCCGGCCGATTTCCTCGTCGGGTGTGAAGCCGATGCAGATTTTTCCGTGCTTCACCTCGGGATGCTCCACCAGGTACTGCACGGCGGTCATGATTTCTGCCACGCCGGCCTTGTCATCGGCCCCCAGGAGGGTGGTGCCGTCCGTGGTGATGAGGGTCTGCCCCACAAAATGCAGCATTTCCGGGAACTCTTCCGGCTTCAGCTGCAGGCCGGGCACGCCCTTGAGGTCGATGGCCCCGCCGTCGTAGTTTTCAATGATTTGCGGCTTCACATCGGCCCCGCTGGCGTCGGGCGCTGTATCCACGTGGGCGATGAAACCCACTGTGGGAACGTCCTTGTCCAAGTTGGAGGGCAGGGTGGCCATCACGTAGCCGAATTCATCCAGGGTCACTTCCACTCCCAGGGCCTGCAGCTCGTCCCGGAGCATCTTCAGTAGATTCCACTCCTTGGCGGTGGAAGGCTGGGTTTCAGATTCTTCGTTACTCTGTGTATCCACGCTCACATAGCGCAGAAAGCGGTTCAGTATCTTTTCCATATCAAGTTCTGTAAACTGTTTATGCGAAGATACGACTTTTTTTGATAGGTTCAGAGTCTGTTTTGAAATGATTCAATAAATTCTTTATGTTTCTTTTTGGTAAATTTTCTTTTCACCCATAGGAACCCCTATGGCCAAAAATTTTCAAGAAAAATTTCCACAAAAATAAACTATAAATAAAAATATCAATCATTTCAAAACAGACTCTCAGAAACCAAGCATTAGTTTCTGGAACCGTTCCCGAATCCGTTCCAGGCACAGGTTGCCGGAGGAGCCTTCGTGGGTGCGCTGCAGTTCTCCGGTAAAGTGGAAAGTCCCTTCCTGGACGGCGTGGCCCACCTGGCGGTAGGCGTCGCGGAAGGGAACGCCGGCGGCCACCAGGCGGTTCACTTCCTCCACGCAGAAGGCCTGCTCGTAAAGGGGTTTGGACATGAGGTTTTTCTCCACGGTGATGGCCGGAATGGCATGCAGGAGTATGTCCAGGCAGCTGTCCAGCTCTTCAAAGAGCGGCAGGTACAGTTCCTTGAGCAGCTGCATGTCCCGGAAATAGCCCGAGGGCAGGTTGCCCGTTATGAGCCGGATGTCGTTGGGAATGCCCTGCAAGCGGTTGCAGTGGGCCCTCACCAGTTCGAATACGTCCGGATTTTTCTTCTGCGGCATAATGCTGGAGCCCGTGGTGTAGGCGTCCGGCAGGTGCAGGAAACCAAAGTTCTGGCTCACGAAAAGGCATCCGTCCGTAGCGAACTTGCCCAGCGTTTCGGCCAGGGCGGCGTAGGCGAAGGAAACCACCCTCTCGCAGCGCCCGCGGCCCATCTGGGCATAGATGGAACTGACGGCCATATCCTGGAATCCCAGCAGTTCTGTGGTGCGGGTGCGGTTGAGGGGGGCCGATGAGCCATACCCCGCGGCCGAACCCAGCGGATTGCGGTTGTTGATGTCCCAGGCGGCCTTGAGGAGGGTGAGGTCGTCGCAGAGGCATTCGGCATAGGCGCTGAACCAAAGGCCGAAGGAAGAAGGCATGGCCACCTGCAGATGCGTATAGCCCGGCATGAGGACGTCCTTCAGCTCTTCGGCCCTCTGGAGGAAGAGCTGGAACAGGCGCTCCACCTTCCCCACGGTCTGGCGGATACGCGCGCGCGTGAACAGTTTAATGTCCAGCGCCACCTGGTCGTTGCGGGAGCGGCCGGTATGCACCTTCTTTCCCAGGGGCCCCAAGCGGGCCTCCACCTCCGAGTGAACATCTTCCCCGTGGATTTCAAACTTGCCCTCTAAGGCCTCCTGGCGCAGTTTTTCCAGCGCGGGCAGGAGCTGCTGCAGTTCATCGGCCTCAAGAAGCCCAACCTCCGAGAGCATGGTGATGTGCGCCATGGTGCCCTCGATGTCGTACGGGGCCAGCAGGAGGTCCAGCTCCCGGTCCTTTCCCACGGTGAAGGCGTCTATCCGAGGGTCGTTGTCAAATCCTTTATCCCAGATTTTCATACTTTCAGTCCATCCAATAATTGAACATAAATCTCCGTAGCCTTGGCCATGTCGGCCGTGTTCACATATTCGTCGGCCGTGTGGGAGCGCACCGAATCTCCGGGGCCTATTTTTACGGAGGGGAAGCGGCAGAGTGCCTGGTTGGAAAGCGTGGGAGAGCCCACGGTGGCAATGCCCAGCTCCCGGGCGCGAAGAACCAGCGGATGGTCTTCCGCTATGGAAGAGCCGCACAGCCGGGTGGAACGGGCCACGGTCTGGCAGGGGGCTTCCGCCTGGATGAGCGCCAGGAGATCCTCGTTGGTATAGAGCCCGTTGGAACGGGTGTCCACCACGAAGGTGCATACGTCCGGAATCACGTTGTGCTGCGTTCCGGCATTGATTTGCGTCACGGTCATCTTCACCGGACCCAGCAGGGGGGAAACCTTTTCAAACTGTTTGCCCCGGAACCATTCTATGGCCGGCAGGGCCTTGTAGATGGCATTGACGCCGGTGTTACGGGCTGCATGCCCGGCCACGCCGCTTACCGTGCAGTCCAGCACCATGAGCCCTTTCTCCGCCACGGCCATCTCTAAGGAAGTGGGCTCCCCGAAAACACCGAAGGAAATGGGCCCGCAGGCCGCTTCCATCTCCGGCAGGGAAATCTCCAGCCCCTTGCGACCGCTGGTTTCCTCTTCGGCCGACAGGGAAAGGATAAGCGTATAGGCCTGCGGCTTGGCGATAAGATGCTTGTAGGCGGCTATAAGCGCCACCACCGAAGCGCCGTCGTCATTGCTTCCCAGGCCGTACAGGCGGTCTCCTTCCACCGAGGGCGTGAAAGGGTCCCGCGTCCAGCCCGCCACCGGCTTCACCGTATCTATATGGGCATCCAGCAGGACGGCAGGCCCCGAGCCGTGGCAGCACCAGAGGTTGTTGCCGCAGCGGTGGGGCTCCAGGCCCTCTTTCCGGAGCCACTGCTCCAGGAAATCGGCCACAGCCCCTTCGTCCCGGCTCAGGGAGGGAATGGCAATGAGCTGTTGCAGGAGAGAAATCATAGGATCTCGTCCTCGTGCCGGTTGTAATAGACCCGCAGCGGGGTGGAGAGGACCTTGATGAAGCCTTTGGCATCGTCGGCCGTCCAGCCCTTCTGCATTTCCCCGTATTCTCCGAACTTGGTTTTCACCAGGTCGTTGACGCTTTCCACGCCCACGGTCTCAAACTGCTTGGGGCCGTACTGGACAATGACCGTACCGGTCACATTGCGCTGGCTGCTCTCCAGCATGGCTTCAATGTCCCGCATCACGGGCTCCAGGTACTGGCTCTCGTGCAGGAACATGCCGTACCAGGTGCCCACTTGGTCTTTCCAGTACTGCTGCCACTTGGAAAGGGTGTATTTCTCAAGATATTTGTGGGCGGCGATGATGAGCATGGGCGCGGCGGCCTCGAAGCCCACGCGGCCCTTGATGCCGATGATGGTGTCTCCCACGTGGATGTCCCGGCCCAGGCCGTATCCTTCCACGGAAGCCTCCAGCGCCTGGATGGCGGCGACGGGTGAATCAAAAGTTTTTCCGTCCACCGAAACAATCTGTCCTTCCTTGAAGCCAATCTTCACGGTCTTGGTTCCGGTCTTCGTAACGGGTTTCAGATAGGCCGATTCAGGCAGGCCCTGAGCAGAATTCAGCAGCTCTCCGCCGCAGATGGAAGTGCCCCAGAGGCCCACGTTGTAGGAGTACTTGAGCTTGGCAAAATCGGCCGGGAAGCCGTGCTGGTTCAGGTAATCCACCTCTTCCTGGCGGGTGAGGGCCTTGTCGCGGGTGAGGGTGATGATTTCCATTTCCGGGCACATCACCTGGAAGGTCATGTCAAAGCGCACCTGGTCGTTGCCGGCGCCGGTGGAGCCGTGGGCGATGGCATCGGCCCCTATCTCCTTGGCGTAACGGGCGATGGCGATGGCCTGGAAGATGCGCTCCGAGGAAACGGAGATGGGATAGGTGCCGCCCCTGAGGACGTTGCCGAATACCATATATTTAAGGCTCTTCTCATAGTACTCGTCTTTTACGTCAAGGGCTACAAAGCCTTTGGCGCCCAGCTTGTAGGCGTTTTCTTCGTTCTTGGCCAGCTGGGCGGGGGAGAATCCTCCGGTGTCTGCGCAGGCGGCATAGACTTCGTGGCCCTGGTTGGCCAGGTACATGACGGTATAGGAGGTATCCAGACCTCCGCTGTAAGCAACTACGATTTTCATATGACTACTCTGTTTTTAATTTCTGGGAAAAGGGGGGTAAGGGCATCCAGGATATCTGCCTGGGATGCATCCACCCGGCCGATAAGCAGAATGGTGTCGTCCCCGGCGATGGTGCCGATGACCGGGCGCATCACCTGCGTGTCCAGCAGGGCCGCAACGGCGCTGGCCAGGCCCGGACGGGTTTTGAGCACGGCCAGCTGGCCGGAAAACTGGATGCGGAGCACACCGGAAGAAAGGTCCGTGGTGGGGGGATGGCTATTGACCGGGATCACATAGCCCTCTCCCGGAATCTTGGAGATTTTGAGGGCGTTGAGGTCCCGGGACAGGGTGGCCTGCGTGGAAGAAATGCCCGCCTCTTTGAGCCGGAGGGCCAGTTCTTCCTGGTTGAATACCGGTCCTGCGTGGATGATATCCAGGATAGCCTGCTGTCTTTTCTTGGTCGAATTCTGCATTTATATGATATAATTATCCATTTCGGGCACAAATATATGAATATTTATCTGAAAAACTTGCATATCTTAATAAAAGTTTTGTAATTTTGTGCCCTTAAAAATTTGTTGACGTCTTATGGAAATCCAAGTGATGGTGGCTCAGGAGTGCCACACGGCCTATGCCGAAGCCATCTGCCAAGAAATCTATATCTCCTCCCTGGAGCGGAAGACCGGTATCGCCAACCGTACTCCCGAATATATCAACTCGAAGATTCTTTCGGGAAAGGCGGTCATCGCCCTCACGGACGAGGGAGAGTTCGCCGGTTTTTCCTATATCGAATCCTGGGGCGGAAAAAGCTTCGTAGCCAATTCCGGCCTTATTGTGGCGCACAAGTTCCGCGGCATGGGCATTGCCAAGCGCATCAAGGAACAGACCTTCATCCTGTCCCGCAAGCTTTTCCCGGACGCCAAGATTTTCTCCATCACCACCGGATCGGCCGTGATGAAGATGAACTATGAATTCGGCTTCCGCCCGGTTCCCTTTGCCGAACTGACGGACGACCCGGAGTTCTGGAAGGGCTGCGAAGGCTGCCGCCATTTCGCCATCCTCAAGGACCGAGATTACAAGATGTGCCTGTGCACGGGCCTCCTGTACGACCCTAAGGAGCATCTGACCATCCATCATCCCGGCGAAGAATGATCCGCACGGGAATCATAGGCGGCGCCGGTTATACGGCCGGTGAGCTGGTGCGGCTTCTGGTGAACCATCCGGAGGCCGGCATTGCCTGGATCCATTCGGAGAGCCAGGCGGGAAAACCCGTGGCGGAGCATCACCCCGGGCTGGTGGGAGACACGGACCTGGTGTTTACGGACCAGGTGAACCTGGAAGGGATAGACGTGCTGTTCCTCTGCTCGGCCCACGGCAAGAGCCGGGAGTTCTGGGAGGAGCATCCCTGCCCGGAGGGGCTCAAGGTCATAGACCTGGCCCAGGATTTCCGGGACGAATCGGATGGCTATGTGTACGGGCTTCCGGAGCGGAACCGGGAGCGGATTGCCGCAGCCAGGAAGGTGGCCAACCCCGGCTGCTTTGCAACGGCCCTGCAGCTGGCCCTGCTGCCGCTGGCGGATGCAGGTCTCCTGCAGGGAGAAATCCACGTGCAGGCGGTTACCGGGTCCACCGGCGCCGGCGTCAAGCCTTCGGCCACCACCCATTTCAGCTGGAGAAGCAACAATTTATCGGCCTATAAAGTATTGACCCATCAGCATCTGGCAGAGATTCGCCGCAGCCTGGGTGTGGGAGACAACCTCCATTTCATCCCGGTGCGGGGAGATTTTGCCCGGGGCATTTTCGCGGTGGCCCAGACGCCCTGCACCCTTTCCCTGGAAGAGGTGAAGGCTCTGTACGAGTCTTTCTATGCATCGGCCCCTTTCACCTGGGTGCTCTCCGGCCCGGCAGACCTCAAGCAGGTGGTCAATACCAACAAATGCCTCATTTCCCTGGAAATGGTCCAAGGTCAGTTAGTAGTTACCAGTGTTATAGACAATCTTTTGAAAGGCGCCTCCGGCCAGGCCGTCCAGAATATGAACCTCATGTTCTCCCTGCCGGAAACCGCCGGCCTCCGCCTGAAGGCATCGGCCTTTTAGAGTCTGTTTTGAAATGATTGATATTTTTATTTATAGTTTATTTATGTGGAAATTTTTCTTGAAAATTTTTGGCCATAGGGGTTCCTATGGGTGAAAATTTTTGAGGAAAATTTACCAAAAAAGAAACAAAAAGAATTTATTGAATCATTTCAAAACAGACTCTTAATATGGCAAACAATAACGTTTTTTTACAGAATCTTCCTCCGGTAACCCGGAACCTCCTCTTGGTGAACGTCATCATGTTTGTAGCCACGCTCATCAACGAGGAATTCATGGTGGGCACTTTCGCCATGTTCTACCCGGAATCCCCCTTCTTCCGCTGGTGGCAGCCCCTCACGCACATGTTCATGCACGGCGGCTGGTGGCACATCTTCTTCAACATGTACTCCTTGGTCATGTTCGGTATGGTGGTGGAAAGGGCTCTGGGAACCCGGAAGTACCTGCTGTTCTATTTTATCACCGGCCTGGGCGCCGTGGCCTTCCACACCTTTGTGGAATGGCTGGAAATCAAGTATTTGGGCGGTAATCTTGCCGCGGCTATGGTCACGCCCATGGTGGGCGCTTCCGGTGCCATTTACGGCGTGCTGGTGGCCTTTGCCATGCTGTATCCCCAGGCCAAGCTCACCCTTCTCTTCCCGCCCGTTACGCTCAACGCCAAGTGGTGGGTCATCATCTTCATCGGCATAGAATTGTTCACCGGCATTTCCGGCAGGGGGGTGGGTGTGGCCCACTTCGCCCACCTGGGCGGAGCTCTCTTCGGCTGGCTCCTCGTCCGCTATTGGAAAAAGACAGGGAAACTGTATAGAAGCTGGTAAATGTCAGAGATCAAGCAAAGGCATTGGCTCTCCCGCCTCTCTTTCGGTACCGTGTCCATAGTGATGTCGGTATTGCTGGCACTTAGCTACTGCTCCGTCATCTTCGACCCCGCCAAATTCTGGTTCTTCACCCTTTTCGGCCTGCTGTATCCGGTTTTCCTGGTCATTACGTTGGGACTTTTCGTGTGGGCCCTCTTTCGCCGCTCCTCCATGAAGGGGCTGCTGCTGGTGGTGCTGCTGCCTTCCTTCTTCTTTGCAGGCCGATACTATCAGCCGCACTGGAAAAAAGTGGAAGGAGAATCTTCGCTCAAGGTCATTTCCTACAACGTGGGCCTGTTTGTCCATGGGGACAGTGCGCAGGACAGGGCCCAACTGGCCGATTCCGTAAGCGCGTACCTCATGCGCCAGGATGCCGACATCATCTGCCTCCAGGAGTTTTACCTCCCTTCGGAAATGAACCTGGACCGCTGGCTCGGCAAGCATTTCCCGGGTTATAAGGCCGAATATTACGTCCTTACCGGCAAGAGCGGCCATGCGGGCAACCTCACCCTGAGCCGCCGTCCCGTGGTGGCCCGCGGGAAAGAAGTGTTTGAAAAGTCCACCAACATGGCCATCTGGACAGACGTTAAGCTGGATAACAGCACGGTGCGCATCTACAACTGCCATTTTGAGAGCTACAACATTTCCCTGGGCCGATTGGTGAAAGGCTTCAGAGACGATGCTTTCCGGGAAGAGACCGGCCTCAAGATGCGCCGCTCCATCCGGGAACGGCCGCGCCAGGTGGCCCACGTGCTCCAGAGCGTGAACGCCGCCTCCGTGCGTTCCCTGGTGCTGGGAGACTTCAACGACACCCCGCTCTCCTACACGTATTTCCGTCTCCTCAGAGGCAGGAACGATTCCTTCGTGAAGGCCGGCAAGGGCTTCGGCGCCACCTACCGTGCGCTTTGGCCCCTCCTCCGTATAGACTATATCCTGTATCCCAAAGACCTCCAGGCCGTTTCCTATGAGGTGGAGAAGGCCGCGTATTCAGACCATTTCCCCGTTATTGCTACATACTATGAGTCCTCAGGAAATACAAAGTGAAGCCCTTCGCGTCCTGCGTGAAGGCGGTACCATCCTCTACCCCACAGACACCGTGTGGGGCCTGGGCTGCGATGCCACCCATCCCGGGGCCGTGGCTAAGATTTTTGAGATTAAGCAGCGCTCGGACAGCAAATCCCTGGTACTCCTGGCGTGCAATCTGGACATGGTGGCCAAATATGTGAAGGAGGTCCCTTCCATCGCAGTGGACCTGGTGGAGGTGAACGACGCCCCCATGACCATCATCTATCCCGAGGCCCTCTCCGGTGAGCCCGGCGCTCCCGGAGACCGCTGGCACCTGGCCCACAATGCCGTGGCCGAAGACGGTTCCGTGGGCATCCGCATCCCCCTGATGGACTGGTGCCGGGACCTGGTATTCAAGCTGGGCCGCCCCATCGTGAGCACATCGGCCAATATTTCCGGGGAACCCACCCCGCAGCGTTTTTCGGAGATTCCCCAGGAAATCAAGGACGCCGTGGACTTTGTAGTGCCCCCGTCCATAGACACCCAAAGCACCGGCAAGGCCTCCCAAATCTTGAAGGTGGGCCTCCGTGGAGAAATTGAAATAATAAGAAAATGAGTAAACGTATCCTTGTCCTCGTCGTCTCCTTCTTCGTTACCCTCAGCGGTTTTGCACAGGGTACGTGCCGGCAGAAGGAATACTTCACCCTGTGGAACTCCTGCGAAGCCGTCACGGCCCTCACAGAATATGTGCAGGATGTGACCAACCCCTACTCCCTTCATTTCATTCCCCAGGAAGACCGGATTGCCACCTTTGACATGGACGGCACCATCCTGGGAGAGCTCTATCCCACCTATTTTGAATACAACCTGCTGGAATACAGGGGACTGGAAGACCCTTCGTACCAGGCGCCCAAGGACGTGAAAAAGGCGGCCCAGAGCATCCGGGACTTTGTCCGCGACGGAAAGCCGCTGCCGGAGGGTTTTGAACTCATTCACGCCCGCGCTGCGGCAAAGGCGTATTCCAATATGACCCTGCCGGAGTTCGAAGCCTATGTGAAATCCTACGCGGCCACCCCTGCCAACGGCTTCACCGGAATGACGTATGGCCAAAGCTTCTACCTTCCCATGCTGGAAATCTTCCAGTACCTGGCCGATAACGGGTTCACCTTCTACATTGTGTCCGGGTCGGACCGCTTCATTGTCAGGGCCCTGGTAAGTGCCATCGGCATAGACCCCCGGCACGTCATCGGTATGGATGTCACCCTCAAAACCTGTGAGCAGGGAAACAACCCCGGAGTAGAATACACCATGGCTCCCGGGGAGAAGGTCCTCCGCTCGGACGAGCTTATCATCAAAGACGTAAAGACGAACAAGGTGTTCCAGATAACCCAGGAAATTGGCAAGGTGCCCGTCCTGTCCTTTGGCAACAGCACCGGAGACTGCGCCATGCACAACTACTGCCTGGGCAGCAGCAAGTACAAAAGCGCCGCCTTTATGCTCATTGCCGATGACGAGGCCCGGGACCATGCCAACCGCCAGAGGGCGCTGGCTTTGGCCGAAAAGTGGAAAGAAGCCGGTTACCACGTCATCTCCATGAGGGATGACTTCAAAACCATCTATGGCCAGGAAGTCCGGAAAGTTCCTTTCCAGTTTTAGAGTCTGTTTTGAAATGATTGATATTTTTATTTATAGTTTATTTTTGTGGAAATTTTTCTTGAAAATTTTTGGCCATAGGGGGGTTCCTATGGGTGA
>CAJOLS010000067.1 GCA_905235535.1 uncultured Bacteroidales bacterium | reverse complement strand
ACTTAAAAAAGGAGTAAGTACGAAGAGCCGTGTGACGGGAGACTGTCAAGCACGGTTCCGAGAGAAGGGAGGGGTGAAATTCCCCTCCACTTACTCGACTATAGACATGAAAATACCCGAATCGGAACTTATCATCAACGGAAACGGATCCGTCTTTCACCTGCATATGAAGCCGGAGCAGCTGGCAGACAATGTGATTATGATGGGAGACCCGGGCCGTATAGACATCCTGGCGGACTATCTGTCGGACATCGAGTGCCGCAATGCCAACCGTGAGTTTGTTTCCGTCACCGGCCAGTACAAGGGAAAGCGCGTCACCGCCCTGTCCCACGGAATTGGCCCCGACAACATAGACATCGTGATGACAGAGCTGGACGCCCTGGCCAATGTAGATTTCAAAACCCGCGAGGTAAAGCCGGAGCACCGCACCCTCAATATCCTCAGAATCGGCACTTCCGGCGCCCTGCATGCCGATATTCCCTTGGGAAGCTATGTGCTTTCCCACATCAGCGTGGGCTTCGACGGGGTGATGAACTGGTACGGCAACCGGGAGAAAGTGACCATCCCCGAAGTGGAAGAGGCCTTCAAGAAGCATATGAATTGGCCCTCTGTGCTTCCGGCCCCTTATTTCGTAAAGGCTTCCCCCAAGATGATAGAGCTGATGAAGGATATCACCATCAAGGGCGTTACCATTTCGGCCCCCGGCTTTTACGGCCCCCAGGGCCGTAGGGTGCGCATTCCGCTGGCTATGCCCAATATGATAGAAGACATAGAGAAATTCCGCTTCTCCACCGGCGGGGAAGACTACCGCATCACCAATTTCGAGATGGAAAGCTCCCCGCTGGCCGGCCTGGCCGCCCACCTGGGCCACAACGCCGTCACCGTGTGCTGCATCATAGCCAACCGTTATCTCAAGAGCACCAATACAGACTACAAACCCATCGTACGCAAGCTGGTGGAAGAGAGCCTGGAGCGTATGGTGACCCTGTAGGCCCTATTATTCGATATCTCGAACAAGACGGACCGGGAAGTAGTTGAGAGTCTTATTGATGGGGTTGTCGCTCACTGCCACTGTCGGTATAGTCGTGGTCACGGGGGAGTAGATCGTGATGTAGCCGAAAGCCAGGCGGCGAGCAGTGGCGGTTGTTGTTGTTGCGCGGGATGTACTCGACCAATAGGAGCCGGTTTTACCAACCTCATTCGGGTAGATAGTGGCAGTCTCATTAGCTCTGTAGCCTCTACCGGCAGCAGGCAAATTGACGGAGCCCGGCCCGCCTGCCTGCGCATAAGATACAACAGTGCACATGAGCGCCATGCACACACCCAACAGCCATTTTCCTGTTGTTTCCTTAACCATGAATCTTAGTCTGATACTATCCCGGTTCTTCAGGCTTTCTTCCCAGTCGCACCCGCGATGAACAGGTGCCGTTCAGACAACGGCGCAAATATACAAAAATAATTGATAATTATACTCTTTTTGCACCCTAACTTGACAGAATGGCCATCGGGATTAGTTAAAGACATAACATGATGTCTTTCAGGAGCACCCCCTGCCTTCTTTCTCTACACCGTAGCAAGCGTTTTTTGGCAAAAGTGCTTGCTGTCACGTTTTTCTTCGTTGTCCATACCTCATCCCGGGCTCTGCCCCTGGATCTCTATCCCTACCCCCGTACCCGTCTCCGTACCCATCCCCGTCCGTGTCTAAAGCACAAATAGTGGTACAAAGAGCCCAAAGTGTGCTTTAGGCAGGGGCAAAGAGTAGGGGTAAAGCACATTATATAGCTTAGAAGGCCGAAAGTGTGCTTTAAGTTTGGGGAGAGGACGGACAGGTGCGGTGGACAGGACGAATCATGGTACGTCTACCACGCTTGGACTGGAGATATCAGCTCAGTCCGGTAGAGCAGTGGTTTGAGAGTCTGTTTTGAAATGATTCAATAAATTCTGTATGTTTCTTTTTGGTAAATTTTCCTCAAAAATTTTCACCCATAGGCCCCCTATGGCCAAAAATTTTCAAGAAAAATTTCCACAAAAATAAACTATAAATAAAAATATCAATCATTTCAAAACAGACTCTAAAAAGGCCGCCAACCATTGATATTCAGCACATCCGTTGGATCTGGCTCATACCAGATAACTATGCCTGACATCTCATCGATACCAGGCGTAATTTCATGTTGTCAAAATGTGCTTCTCCAAATGCTTACGGCCTTACACGCTAAGCATGATGTCGTTCAGGAGCCCCCCCGCCGTCTGGCGTGTGCCGGCTCCTGCTCCTTGTATGAGCATAGGGGAAGGGTAGTCTCCGGTGGTGATGAGAACGGCATTGTCCGTGCCCTTGAGTGCATACAGGGGGCTTTCGGGCCCCACTTCCTGCAGGCCCACGGAAGCGTGGCCTTCGGCATCTACGGATGCCACGTAGCGGAGTTTGCGCCCTGCCGACGCCGCCTTTTCGTAGCGCTCGGCAATGTTGGCCGGAATGGGCTCCAGGTTCACCTGGGACTCTTCTAACGGAATGCCGGTCTGGCGGCTGAGGATGAGGATTTTGCGCAGTACATCCATTCCGCTCAGGTCTATGTTGGGGTCCGGCTCGGTGTATCCCTTGATGCGGGCTTCCTCCACCAATTCCTCCCAGCCTGTTCCTTTATAGTTGTCTAACAGATAGTTAAGCGTTCCGGAAAGGACGGCCTCCATGCGTATCAGGCGGTCTCCGCTCTGCACCACGCGGTCCAGGGTTACCAGCACCGGCAGGGCGGCGCCGGCCGTAGTCTCGTAGCGGAGGGCCACACCGGCCTTCTGGGCATCGGCCTGAAGGTTCCGGAACTGGGCGTAGGTGCCGGAGAAGGGAATCTTGTTGCAGGCTACCACGCTGTATCCGCACTGGAACAAATCCGGATAGTGGAAGCCGATTTCCTCGCTGGCGGTGCAGTCGATGAAAAGGGGATTCTCCACCGACAGACTGCACAGGGCGTCAATATAGGAACCGGGCTGTCCGTCTTCTAAAAGCTGGGAAGCATGGGACAGGTCAATACCTTCTGTGTCAATGATATACTTGGTACTGCGGGCAATGCCGCATACTTTCAGCACCTTGCCGGAGCGCTTGGCGATAGCCTCGGCATTCTCGTGAATCATCTGCACCAGGGCCTTTCCCACGCGGCCGTAGCCGGCAATGAAAACGGGCACAACCTGCTTCTCATATTTGTCAAAGAACACGTGGTGGATGGCGCGGATGGCTTCATCGGCCCGGGTAGAGGGGACGATGACGGAGATATTCCGCTCCGAAGACCCCTGCGCCGTGGCGCGCACCGGAATGCCGTGACGGCCCAGGGCGGCCAGCATCTGGCCCGTGGCGCCGCTGTGGCCCAGGATGTCGTCTCCAATCACGCACACGATGGAAAAGCCGGTTTCCACCTTCAGCGGGTTCAGCTTGCCTAAGGAAATCTCGTAGGCGAAGCAGTTGTCGGCCGCCTGGCGGGCTTTCTCCGCATCGGCTGCCGATATGGCGATGCACATGGAATGCACGGAAGAGGCTTGGGTGATGAGGATGATGTTGATGCCCTTGCGGTACAGCGCGTCAAACAGCCGGGCGCTGAAGCCCGGGACGCCCACCATGCCACTGCCTTCCAGCGAGATGAGGGCGATGCCCTCGGAATGGGCCATGCCTATCACGCCGCCGTCGGTCTGCGGGGGATTCTTCTCTACCAGCGTGCCGGGATTCTCCGGATGGAAGGTGTCTTTCACGTAGATGGGAATGCCCTCGGCCACCACCGGCTGGATGGTGGGCGGATAGATGACCTTGGCGCCGAAGTGCGACAGCTCCTGCGCCGCCCGGTAGGAGATGTTGGGGATGGCGCGGGCGGTGGGGGCCACCTTGGGGTTGGCCGTCATGATGCCCGGCACATCCGTCCAAATCTCTTCCCGGCGGGCGTGGACACCCACGGCAAACAGGGAGGCGGTGTAGTCGGAACCTCCCCGGCCCAGCGTGGCGGGGCGGCCTTCCTCGTCCCGGGCAATGAAGCCTGGAACCACGAACAGCTGCGTGTGAAGGTGCTTCAGGACGCACTCCTGGATGCGTTTGTAAGTGACGGAAGTGTCCACGGCTGCGCCGCGGAGCACTACCAGTTCGCGGGCGTCCAGCCATTGGCAGGGGATGCCCAGCGACTGGCATTTGTCGGTAAGAATACGGGTAGAGAATAATTCTCCAAAGCTTTCAACGGCGGCCAGGCTGGTGGGGGAGAGCTCGGCCAGGAGGTAAACGCCCCTGAGGATGCTGGAGAGCTGGGTGAACAGCCTGTCCATGGTTTCCCGGGTCTTTTCCTGGTAACCCTTGGGAAGCAGCTCCTCCACCAGCTGGTTATGGCGCTCCTGAAGGGCCTCCAGCCGGGTTTCGTAATTCTTGTCGCGGGCGCCGGCCAGGCGGCCGATGGCAATGAGCTCGTCGGTGCAGCCGCTGATGGCCGAACTCACCACGATGGTGCGGTCTGTCTCCAGGGCCTTTTTGACAATATGGATGACTTGGAGCATGGCTCCGGCGTTGGCAACGGAACTGCCACCGAATTTAAGGACTTGCATAGACTATAACATTAGGGCCGACAGCTTGGCAATCTCTAAGAGGAAACCGTCGTGGCCGAAGTTCGAACTGATTTCAACCATACGGGAATTGGGAATCCAGGCGCTCCATCCGCGTCCCTCGAAGGGCGGGAAAATGAGGTCTGTGTCCACGGCCACCACGGTGCAGGAGGCCTGGATAGTCTGGAGGGCCGCCTTCACCCCGCCGCGTCCCCGGCCCACATTGTGGCTGTCCAAGGCGTTGCAGAGGGTGAAGTAGGAATAAGCGTCAAAACCGCGGCGCACCAGTTTCTCTCCCTGGTAGCGCTCGTAGGAGGCCGCGCGGCCGGCAAAAAGCGTATCGGGATCCTGTTCGCATTGCGTGAGCTGGTATCCCTGGAAACTGCGGTAGCTGATGAGAGCCTGTGCCCGCGCACATTTGAGGCCGGCCGATCCTCCGCTGAGGTCTTTGGCCTCGCGGAAGGTGGGGTCTGCCTCTAAGGCCATGCGCTGGGCTTCCACCGTGGCTCCGAGGAAGGGGGAGATGCGGGGCGCCGTGCAAAGGAACAGGCAGCGGCCGAAGCGCTCCGGTTCCATGATGGTCCATTCGACGGCATTGAAGCCGCCGTTGGAAGCACCCACCAACAGGTCTATCTTTTCTATCCCCAGGTGTTTACGGACGGCGATGAAGGCGCTCACAGTGTCACGGATGGTAATCATGGGAAAGTCCAGCATCCAGGGGTGCCCGGTTTCCGGACGGGTGCAGGCCGGGCCTTCGGAACCGTAGGCGCTGCCCAGCATATTCACGCACACCACGCGGTCCCGCAGGGTATCTATGGTTTTGCCGGGGCCCACCAGGTCTGGCCACCAGTCCTCGGGATTGCTGTTGGCGGTGAGGGCGTGGCAAATCCAGACCGTACGGCCGCCGAGGGTCTCGCTGTCGTGGAAGACAATCCTGGCTCCGTGCAGCACCCCTCCGTTTTCTAAGGGAAGATCTACTGTAATCTCGTTCCGTTTCATGCCTGGGCGGTTTTCTTTGCCATATTATACTTTTTTTCGGCTTTTCCGGCGACAAAGATAAGTGAAACGGAAAAAACGGGCAAGAAATTTCTAAATATTAGAAAATAATTCTATATTTGTTGCCAATAACAGAAAAACTGCAAAATAGTAAAAAGGTTTTTGCGGTTTGGCAGAATAGTTTTCTTATGACCGAAACCGTACTGGATGCCGTAGATTTGCAAATCCTGAGGGCTTTGCAGGACAATGCCAGGCTCACCACCAAGGAGCTGGCGGCAAGGGTGAACCTTTCCACGACACCTGTCTTCGAGCGGCTGAAGCGGCTGGAAAAGGACGGGTGGATCAAGAAGTATGTGGCCGTATTGGATGCGGAAAAACTGGGCCGCGGCTTCACGGTCTTCTGTTCCGTGAAGCTCAAACAAATGACCCGGGCGGTGGCCCGGGAGTTTGTGTCGGTAATCCGGGATATTCCCCAGGTGGCCGAGTGTTACAATATTTCAGGGGAGTACGACTACCTGCTCAAAATCCAGGCGCCGGACATGAAGTACTACAATGAGTTCATCATCAACGTGCTGGGCAATATTGACGCCATCGGCTCCATCCTCTCGTCTTTTGTGATGGACGAGATCAAGAACACGCACGCGCTGTACCTGTAATCAGTAATTGATGATGTATTCGGTAGAAATGCCTCCCGCCTCTTCCAGGACCATGCGGGTAAGTTTTCCCTGCTTGTTATAGTCCAGTTCCATGCCGGAATAACCCTTGGGCAGGGCCTTTCTCATTTTCAGGACCACATGTTTCCCGCCATTCTTTCCTGCGGTGACGGTGCAGTCGGCATCCATCTCCCTGGCAATCTCTTCGTATTTGCCCTGGACAGAATAGAGGATGGCGTTGCGCTGGCCCTGCACCAGTTTGTTGCCGGTGGCGTTGACGTCCACGGCCACCCCGCGCATGTCCATTCTCACCTGGGAGCCGTCGATGATGAAGTAATCTCCTTCGGGATTGGTATAGAGCATGGCCAGTTGGTCCGGGGCGGTGTAGGTGATTTCACCTTCGCTCCTAATGACTTTGCCGGAAATCTTGAGGGTCTTCGCCTGCTTGAACGTTGCTTCAAAATCCTGTGCGCCTGCGGTGAAAGCCATCGCCAGCAGCGCTGCCATAACAATTATTTTTTTCATAACTTTGCAGTCTATTGCAAATACTGTGCAAAATTAGCGACATTTTGTCAGTTTGGCAAGCTGGCTTGATTGTTGTTCATTTGCGCCCAGAATCATTTTCCTATGCAACTACAAGTTTCCGAGGACCTTAACCTCGTCATCAAATACGCTCGCGAAGAGGCCATGCGCACGGGCAGCTACGGCATCGGCCCGGACCATCTGTTCCTGGGAATCATCCGCCAGGAAGAGAATGCCGCCTTCCGCACCCTGCAGAGCCTGGGGGTGGAACCGGCCGACCTCAAAACTTTCATAGACCAGCGCATAGTCACGGGAGAAACCCTTCCCTACGAGCAGCTGGACCATATAGCCTTTTCCCGGCAGTCCCAGAATGTGCTCAGTATTACCGTTATGGAGGCTTCCCGCCTGAAGAGCCCCCTGGCGCAGCCGCATCATCTGCTGCTGGCCCTGTGCCGCACCACGGAAAGCTACGGGCAGGTTTATCTTCGCAGCCACGGGATAGATTACGGCCGGTTGCTGGCCTTTATGGAAGAAGAGGGCCTGCTGCGCCCCAAAGTGGAACCCAGAGAGGAACAGCCTTCCCAGGGCCCCGACGAGGAGCCCGAAGAGAAGAAGCTGGATATTGAGGAGTTTGCCTTTGACCTCACCCGCGCTGCGCGGGAAGGCAAGCTGGACCCTGTGGTGGGCCGGGACAATGAGATTTCCCGCGTCATAGAGATTCTGGGCCGGAGGAAGAAGAACAATCCCATGCTCATCGGAGAGCCCGGTGTGGGGAAATCAGCCATAGTGGAGGGCATTGCCCAGAAGATTGCCCACGGGGATATATCGGCCGCCCTGGCCCGCAAGCGCATCCTGTCGTTGGACATTGCGTCCGTGGTGGCAGGCACCAAATACCGCGGGGATTTTGAAAAACGCCTCAAGAGCATCATCAGGGAGGCCAGCGAGAACCCGGACCTGATTCTTTTCATCGACGAGTTCCACACCATCGTGGGGGCTGGCGGCGCTTCCGGCAGCCTGGATGCCGCCAACATGCTCAAACCGGCGCTGGCGCGCGGGGAATTCCAATGCATAGGCGCCACTACGCTGGACGAATTCACCAAGATTGTGGAGAAGGACGGCGCCCTGGACCGCCGTTTCCAGAAGATAGTGGTGGAACCCACCGGCGTGGCACAGTCCATAGAGATTCTGCGTCAGCTGCGTCCCAAGTATGAGGAATTCCACGGGCTGCAGTATTCCGACGAGGCGGTGGAGGCGGCCGTGCAGCTTACAGACCGTTATATAACCGATAAGTCCCTGCCGGACAAGGCCATCGACGCCTTTGACGAAGCCGGTTCCATGGTGCGCCTTTCCACCGGCAGGAAGAAAGCGGAAGTATCGGCCGAAGACATTGCCACGGTGGTGTCCAAGATGACGGGCATTCCCGTGAACAAGGTGGCCGAGAGCGAAGGCAACCGCATTGTGAAGATGCGCTCCCGGCTCAAGGGCCGTATCATTGGCCAGGACGAAGCTGTCGAGACGGTGGTGAGGGCCATCCAGCGCAACCGCGCGGGCCTCAAGGACCCCAACCGCCCCATCGGCACTTTCCTCTTTTTCGGCCCCACCGGTGTGGGTAAAACCCAGCTGGCGCGTTCCCTGGCCGAATATCTGTTTGACAGCGAGGACAATCTTATCCGCATAGACATGAGCGAATATATGGAGAAGTTCAGCGTGTCCCGGCTCATTGGCGCGCCTCCCGGCTATGTGGGGTATGAAGAGGGCGGCCAGCTCAGTGAACGGGTGCGGCGCAAACCCTACGCGGTGGTGCTCTTGGACGAGATTGAAAAGGCCCATCCGGACATTTTCAACCTGCTGCTGCAGGTGATGGACGAGGGCCGGCTTACGGACAGCAACGGCCGCACGGTGGATTTCAAGAATACCATTGTTATCATGACCTCCAACGTGGGAAGCCGCGAGGTGCAGGAATATGGCAGCGGAATCGGGTTTGCCACCGCCGGAAAGAACGTGGATGTGGACCGCAAGGGCGTTGTGGAAAAGGCTGTGCGGAAGGCTTTCCCGCCGGAATTCATCAACCGCGTGGACGAGCAGGTGTACTTTAACTCCCTGAACCGGGAGGCCATAGAGGATATCATTGACATAGAACTCAAGGACCTGCGGGAGAGAGCCCTGGAAGCGGGCTACAAGCTCACCATTACCCCGGCGGCCAAGCGCCTGGTGGCCGATGCGGGCTACGACCCTGCATACGGTGCCCGTCCGCTCAAACGGGCCGTGATGCGCTACGTGGAAGACCCCGTGTCCGAATTCATCATAGGGGACCGCATCCTGGTTTCCAGGAAGAAGGCCGATGGCTCCCTGCGCACCCTGCGCGTGGGACTTTCTCCGGACAAGGAATCCACCGTGGTTGATTTAAAGACGGATTAAAGGGCCAGGACGTCTTCCATTTCCAGGTCCAGGTCTTTGATCATGTCCTGGAGGGCCTTGAAAGAGGTGTCGGAAGAAATCATGTTTCCGAGGATGTCTGCGTTGTAGTCTGTGTTTCTCATAACCGTTCCTTTTAATTTCTGCTGCAAAGTTATCGCCCGCTTGCGCCAAACCGTTGCGCAAGC
>CAJOLS010000066.1 GCA_905235535.1 uncultured Bacteroidales bacterium | reverse complement strand
CACCCATAGGAACCCCTATGGCCAAAAATTTTCAAGAAAAATTTCCACAAAAATAAACTATAAATAAAAATATCAATCATTTCAAAACAGACTCTAAATAATAATATCATCTATAGTATTTACCTTATCTTTATTATAAGGTTGTTCTATGCGGATGTAGTTGGAGGTGTAGCCTCCCATGAGGCCGTTTTTGACGGAGGATTCCCAGAGGACGGTGGAGCGGAGGCCTTTGTTGGCCTGGATAAAGTCTGCGTGAAGCTGTTCGCACAGGGCCTCCAAAGACGCCACTCTTTCTGTCTTGACGCTGTCCTGCACCTGGTCTTTCCATTCGGCAGCCCGGGTTCCGGGACGGCGGGAGTAAGGGAAAACGTGGATGAAGGCCGGTTTGATGCGGTTTTTCAGGAAGTCGTACGTTTCCTGAAAGAGCTCCTCCGTTTCGCCGGGCAGGCCCACGATTACGTCTATGCCGAAGAACACCAACGGCTCCCCTGGCCTTTCCATGGCCTGGCGGATGTAGTCTATGCGGCTGGCAAACAGGGCGGTGTCGTACCTTCGGCCCACGCGTTTGAGCAGCGTGTCGCTGCCGCTCTGCAGGGGAATGTGGAAATGCCGCTGGAACTTGGTGCCGGAGGCAATCCAGTCCACAATCTCCGGGGTTATCAGGTTGGGTTCGATGGAGGAAATGCGGTACCGCTCAATGCCTTCCACTTTGTTCAGGGCTTTCAGCAAATCCAGGAAAGTCTCCCCGCCGGTTCGGCCGAAGTCTCCCGTGTTCACGCCTGTGAGCACCACCTCCTTCACGCCCTTGGCCGCGATGTCCCGGGCCATCTTCACCACCTCGCAGATGGGAAGGCTCCGGCTGCGGCCCCTGGCATACGGCACCGTGCAGTATGCGCAGAAATTGTCGCACCCGTCCTGCACCTTCAAAAAACTCCTCGTCCTCTCTTCGCCACTGCTGTATGCTCCAAATGCAGCGCTCGCAATGGCGGGGGTAGTAGTTGGCGAACCGTCGCTTCGCGACCCCTCCCATACGTCGCGCTCTCCGAGCGCATCCTGTGGGTCCCTCCCTCTTACGTGGCCGAGGGTGGCCACGGGTTCGCCAACTACTACCCCCGCCATTGCGAGCGTATCAGGTACTATCTGTTTTTTCTCATCGGCTCCGAAGACCTTCCAGACGCCGTCTATGGACAGGAGCTGGTCCTTGCGCAGCTGGGCGTAGCAGCCCGTGACCACTATGCGGCCTTCCGGGGCCGTCTTGTGGGCGCGGCGGATGAGGTTGCGGGACTTCTTCTCGGCCGTCTCCGTGACGGCGCAGGTGTTGATGAGATAGACATCGGCCTGGGCGGTCCAGGGCACCACCTCCCAACCGGCGGCCACGAAACCGCGCTCGTAGGTGGATGTCTCTGCATAGTTGAGCTTGCAGCCTAGGGTGCTGAATGCTATCTTCATAGGCTATAGGTTCTTCGCTTCACTGAGGATGACAAAGACGCAGGGCCTTTTGCCGATGGTTACAGGATGCTGCTTCCACTGGGCCACCGTGCGGGTGCAGATGAACTGGTCCGGGCAGGTGAGGTTGGCGGCTACGCAGAGGCGGGTGCTTCCCGCCAGGCAGCCCAGCATATCGGCCATCAGGGAATCGTTCCTGTAGGGAGTTTCAATGAGAATTTGGCTCTGGCGGGCGCTGGCCGAGCGTTTCTCCAGGTTGCGGAGCGCAGCGCGGCGCTCCTGGATCTTAGCGGGGATGTACCCCACGAAGGCGAAAGACTGCCCGTTGAGGCCGGAAGCCATAAGCGCCATCATAAGCGACGAGGGGCCCACCAGGGGCACCACCTCTATCCCGTGCCGGTGGCACAGGGCCACCAGGAGGGCGCCGGGGTCTGCCACGGCGGGGAGGCCGGCTTCAGAGAGCAGGCCCACATTCCGGCCATCGGCAAAGAGTCTGGCCAATTCTTCCACCTGCCCGGGGTCTGTATGTTCGTTGAGCTCGTGGAACTCCAGGTCTGCAATATGGCCCTTGAGCCCCGCGGCCGACAGGAAACGGCGGGCGGTGCGCACCTCCTCCACCACGAAGCAGGTGAGGGTGGGGATTATCTCCAGCACCGATACAGGCAGTACCTGGGCCGGATCCCCTTCTCCGAGGGGGGTGGGGATGAGGTAGAGTTTACCGTTGGACATGGGCTTTACCGTTTTCGTCAATTTGTAAGGTTACGTTGCGCACAGGGCGGCGGGCGTCATCCTGGGCCCGGCGGTCCCGTGTCTGGCGTTTGCTGAACAAATTTCGGAACAGTTGCCGGAACGTGTTGAATTCCATCTGGTAGGCAATGCCTCCGCCGTGGCGCTGGCTGTTGTCCAGGTATGCCGATAACTGGTCGGCCGAATGGGTGAACAGGCTCAGGCGCAGGGACCCGCTGCGGTTCAGTTTGATTTCTATATCCACGTCGCCGGCCACCTGGTTGGTGGACATGCCGGTGATGTCTTCGCGGTTGCCCACCGTTCCGTTCACCACCACGCGGTTGTTGAACAGCTGTGTACTCACGGCCACGTCAAAGATATTGGTGCCGGTCTGGGTGCTCTTGTAGTTGAGGCCCAGGTCCAGGGGAATGTTCAGTTTCTGGAAAATGTTGTTCAGCTGGCCGGACATGATACTGGACACATTGGAGAACAGCACGTCGCTGCCGCCCACGCTGATGCCGGATTCTTCCGAGGGCAGGAAGCTGCCGGCCACCAGGAGGTAGATGAACTGTTTCTGGATCTTGTCCTCGGTGTTGAAGGCTCCTTCCACCTGCGCCTGCACGGCCGGGTTCAGGTCCGGAATGTCAATGCTGAAGCCCAGTTCCGGGTTGCGCAGCTTGCCGGTGATGCTTATTCCGCAGTTCACCGTACGGCGGTTGGTGGCACTTTCATCGGCCGTGAGGTTGTACAGGCTGGCCTTGGTTACGTACAGGCCGTTCACGTTGAGGTCTGTATTCATGACGTCTCCGTTGAAGCGTACGGAACTGCCTTCCTGGATGGTGAAGTCGCGGCTCACCAGGTTCATGGCGCTGAAGTGGAAGTTGCCCGAGTTCAGCGTGTAGTCCCCGTTGATGGTGAACAGGCCCTGGCGGGACCGGCTCACGATGTCTATGTTGCCCTGGCCGATTCCGGTGAGCGAACTCTCGTTGTCCACGTCTATGTACACCTTGGCTTCCGGCGTGGCACGCACCCGCAGTTCCACGTTCAGGTCCATTTCCTGCTTGCGGGCCTTGCCCTTGACCATCTGCTCGTAGAGGTCTATGCTGTCCGGCTCGTCCTCCGTGAAAGTAAGCAGGTCCCTGGAACTGTCCCCTCCCGTAGAGCCCAGCGGAACGTGCAGCTCTCCGGAGCGGGTGGTGGCGTCTATGCCCAGGAGCACCTTGTTCAGGTCTCCGGTTACGTCCACCCGTCCCGTTCCATAAAGATTGCCGAAGAAGGCCAGGTCCGGTTCCTGCGGGATGTTGAGTACGTGCATCTGGTTGAAGCGGACATGGACGTCCAGGCCCAGGTTCTTGAAGTTGTTGAACAGGATGCCGCCTTCCACGGTGGCGGAACCTTCCTCCCGGTCCTCCAGTTGGAGGGGCTTGAAGAAAAGGCCTTCATCCTTGAGCTCCAGCTTGCCGTTTACGGCATAGGGGACCTTGGTGAAGTCCAGGGCAAGGGCGCCGTCTTCTATGCGCAGGTCTTCGCTGCTCAAGTGCATCTTGTCCAGCGTTCCGCTCACGCTGGCCAGGCCGCTCAGGGAGCCCTGGAATTCCGAGAAGAGGCTTCTGAGGACAGGCTGGGCATAACCCATGTCCAGCCTGTCCATGCTGGCCTGTACGCCCAGTTCCTTGCTGGAAGGGACCAGGTAGGCGCTGAGATTGATGTTGGTGCGGCCGTCCAGCCAGTTGCGCACCGTGGCGGTGAAGCGCTTGTTCTGCTCGTCGTAGTTGCTCACTATGCGCATGGTTCCCATGGGCCTTCCTGATACATACACCGAATCGCAGGTGATGCCCGCGATGAGGCCCGGCGCCGGCAGGGTGGGGGAGATGAGGGTGGCGCGGCCGGTGGCAAGGCCGGAGAGCTCCGGTGTGCCGTGCGTGAGGGCGTTCAAAAGGGCCAGGTCAAACTGGTCCATGCGCACCCTCAAGGTGTCTGTATGATTCCTTCTTACGCCGCCGTCCACCTGCAGCGACTGGTTTTCGTGCGAGGCGCGGAGCCCGCTTATCCGGAAGTCTCCGCCCTTGTATTCGATGTCTTCGGATTGGAGCAGCCAGGCTCCGCCGGAGAAACTGAAGACAGAAGGATGCAGCCGGGCTTTCACCGCCAAAAAGTTGTCTTCGCGTTCCAGGCGGGCCTTCAGATTCAGCTGGCCGAAGGTTTTGCCGTCTCCCTGGTTGTCAAAGGCATAGCCCAGTTCCACGTGGTTGTCGTCGGCCTTCAGGTTAATCTTGTTGCCCAGCAGCTGCGTGCCGCCCAGGTCCAGGGTGCCTCCCGTAATGGCGGCGGTGAGGGCGCTGCCCTGGTTGCTGGCTTCCAGGCGCACGTCCTTGATGAAGCGGTTGGCAAGGGCCAGGCGTCCGGAGGTAATGGTGGACTGGAGCAGCCCGTCGGGCGCTATGCTCATCTGGGCGCTGGTCTTGTTTTCCACATACAGGCCAGGGACCAGGAAGGTAATCAGATGCTGGGCTTGAAGCACTTGGGCCGATACCTGATAGGATGCCCCGTCCCAGGGCCGGGTCGGTTTTTCCTGCAGGGCAGGCAGTTCTCCGGCAATGATAAGGCGCTGGAGGTCCTGTGCAAAGCGGAGGACGGAGCGGTTTCCGGTGAAGTCCAGGGTGAGGGCTTCCGACTGGAGGTCCAGGTGGTGCAGGCTGTCCTTCTGGTGGGCCTGGATGGTTATGTCCCCCAGGCGGTGGATGCCTTCCTGGCTGGTGAGGGCAATGTTTTCCACCGTCACCTGCCCGTCCAGGTGGTCGGCATCGGCCCTCCGGATGTCACTGTCCACCTGAAGGCTGACGGCGGCCACTTCGCGTTTGTCCAGGTGGAGGGCGGCCAGGTTGGCCTTCTTCAAGTCCAGGGTAAAACGGTAGAGGGCATCCTTCGGCACTCCCAGGTCCAGCTGCCCGCCAAAGTCCAGCAGGAGGTTGGGGTCCTGGGAAACCAGGGTGGCCTTCAGGGAAGCGTCTTTATAGCTTCCATGGGCCGATATGCCCGAATAGTCGTAATCCAGCGCCCGCAGGCGGGATATCTGGAGCGTGTCCAGTTGTACGTCCATTCCGCCCTTGTCGCGGAAGACGGCATCCACGCTGGTTCGCATGGTGAGAGGCCCCAGGGCGTCTGTTCCCAGCACCTTGCCCAGGTGGAAGTTGGCGGTAGAGATGCGGCCGCCCAGGCGCATGTCCTCCTTTTCATCCACGAGGTTCTTCAGATAGACATCGGCCAGGATGGTGCCCACCTCCGAGAGGATTTGCCCGTTCACGGACAAGTCGTTGAGGGGGCCTTCCACGCGGCCCTCGAAGGTCATGCGCTCCCCGGGGGCGAATTTCCCCAAGTCCAGCTGCGTCCTGGGCGCCCAGGCCCGGATGAAACCGCTGAGGCCATCCAGGTCGAAGCTGGCTTCCTTTACCGTGATGTCGTAGATGCCGGTCACGTCCTTCTCCACATCTCGGATGCTGCCGTTCACGTGTACATGCAACCCGTTGTCCGGGTCGTCGGCTATGATGTTGTCTATGAAAAGGTTGTTCACCGTCCCGTGTACCTTTCCCCGCACCATGCCCCGGAAAGAGCTTTCAACGGCGGCGAAGTGGCGGATGGTCCGGCCCATATCCACCAGGGAGCCTTCCCGCAGCTGGCCGTCCAGCACCACGCGGTTGGTGAAATCTCCGTATTCGGCCAGCGTGCCCGTCATGTTGAAGTGCTCCAGGTTGGCGTCCGTAAAACCGTCCGCGGCATGCAGGTCCTTGATTTCCACTTTTCCTTCTCCCACGCGGAAACTGTCGGCCGATACATCCTGGAAGTGCAGCCCCGTCATCCTTTCCAGGAAGCGGAGGGAGGCATGCTGGCCGATGATGAGATTGTCCGCTATCTTGAGGTTGTCCACATGGGCTTCTTCCAGCAGGACGTTCAGGTGGTTCCAGTCTATTACGCCTTCCTTGGTTTCATCCCCTTTTTCCTTCTTGCGCCGGGCTGCCGGAATGTTTTCCATGCGGAAACTGAGGTTCTCCAGATCTACCTGGCGGGCGGTAATCAGTTTTCCCCAGTGGGAAGGCTGCAGTTCCTTTTCTTCGGCCGATGATACCTGGCCGAAGGCTCGCATCAGGTTGATGACGCTTTTCCCCGGGAGGTACGGATGCGGTTCCATCACCAGATTGAATCCTCCTCCGCTCAGGCGAAGCCGCCTCACATAGGCGCCGTTTCCGTTGATGAGCCCCCGGAGGGAGAATTTCACGGAAAGGTTGTCCACATACAGGAGGGTGTCCATTCCGGGGATGAGCGGCTTGTTGTCCAGCACCACCAGTCCTTCCAGCAGGATGGCTTCGGTGGGGCGGATGGAGATGTCCTTGAAGCGGATGGTGGCGTTCGTTCCTTGCTGGATGCGCTCTACGATGCGTTTTCCCAGGGCCGTCTGGACAACGGGGGACTGGATGGCCACCAGGCTTGCCAGCAGCAGCACTGCCAGCAGCGTGAGGATCCAAACCGTTATCTTGAGGCCTTTTTTCATTATCTTACAAAATTAGCAATAATTTTGTATCTTTGCACGCTTTATTTTGCAAGCCATGGCAGACCTCATTCTGGGCATAGAATCTTCCTGCGACGACACTTCTGCAGCCGTCCTGCGGGATGGTGTGCTGCTTTCCAACGTAATTGCCTCCCAGCAAGTCCACAAGGACTTCGGCGGGGTGGTTCCGGAACTGGCATCCCGTGCCCATGAGCAGAACATAGTCCCCGTGGTTTCGGAGGCCCTGCGCCGCGCCGGGGTGGAAGCTTCTCAGTTGTCGGCCATCGCCTTTACCCGCGGTCCCGGGCTGCTGGGTTCGCTTTTGGTGGGCACGTCCTTTGCCAAGGCCCTGTCCCTTTCGCTGGACATTCCCATGGTCATGGTGAACCACCTGCAGGGGCACATCCTGGCCAACTTCGTGCGTCAGCCGGAAGTGCCCGTGAGGGAGCCCTCCTTTCCCTATCTGTGCCTGCTGGTTTCCGGAGGTAACTCGCAGATAGTCAAGGTGAACAGCCCACTGGAATACGAAATCCTGGGCCAGACCATAGACGACGCCGTGGGAGAGGCCTTCGACAAGTGTTCCAAGATGCTGGGCCTGGGATATCCCGGCGGTCCCGTCATTGACCGGCTGGCCAAGCAGGGCAACCCGGAGCGTTTCCACTTTGCCAAGCCCAACATTCCCGGCCTGGACTATAGTTTCTCCGGTATCAAAACCTCCCTGCTATACTTTGTGAGGGACGAGATGGCCAAGGATCCTGCCTTCCTGGAAAACAACAAGGAAGACATCTGCGCCAGTTTCCAGAAAACGCTCATCGACATCCTCATGACCAAGCTCATCCGCGCCTCCAAGGAAACCCGCATCCGGGAAATCACCATAGGCGGGGGAGTATCGGCCAACAGCGGCCTCAGGGAGCGAATTGTGGCCGAAGGGGAAAAGCGCCACTGGAACACCTACCTGCCGGAATTCAAGTTCACCACGGACAACGCCGCCATGATAGCCGTGGCCGGCTGGTTCCAGTACAAGGCCGGTGTGCGCACGCCCCTGGACGTGGCCCCCGTCTCCCGCATGGCCGATTTCTAACACATATCGGCGCAGTTGATGCCGTCCAGGGCCGATGACACGATGCCACCGGCATAACCGGCGCCTTCTCCGCAAGGATACAGGCCGGGCACGTCCACATGCTCCAGGGTTTCCGGGTTGCGGGGCAGGCGGACGGGAGAGGAGGTGCGGGATTCCACGCCCAGCAGCAAAGCGTCGTTGGAGTAGTACCCGTGCATGGAGCGGTCTATCTGGGGGAAGGTTCTCCGAAGTCTCATGGCCACATGCTCCGGAAGAAGTTCGTGCAAGGGAGCGGAAATGGCCCCCGGATGATACGAGGTTTTGGGAAGATCGGCCGATACGATTCCCCGGCAGAAGTCTTTCATCCTCTGGGCGGGAGCGGTGAAGGGATGGCGGGCGCCGTGCTCCCGGGCATAGCGGTACATGGCTCGTTCTATGTCCCGCTGGAAGTCCATGAGGGCAAAGGGCCCCTGGTACTGTTCCGGCTGGTCCCCCGGCTCAATCTGCACTACAACGCCGGCGTTGGCCCATTTGGAATTACGGGCGGCGTTGGACATGCCGTTGAGGACCACGGTCTGCTCTTCGGTGGAGGAAGGAACCAGGATCCCTCCCGGACACATGCAGAAGGAAAAGACGCCGCGGCCTTCCTGCTGCTGCACGAAGGAATATTCGGCCGTGGGCATGAAGGGCTGGTATTTTCCGTGATAGCGAATCTGGTTGATGAGCCACTGGGGGTGCTCCACGCGCACGCCCAGGGCAAAACCCTTGGCCTCCAGCGCCCAGCCTTTGGCCTCAAACAGCTCATAAATATCCCGGGCCGAATGCCCTGTTGCCAGGATCATCTTGGCGGCCTTGTATTCTGCACCATCGGCGCAGCGTACCGTGAAACCGGGCTCTATCTCTGTAACGCGCGAGTCAAAGTGATACTCTCCTCCGTGGTCCAGAATGCACTGCCGGATGTTTTTCACCACTTCCGGCAAACGGTCGGTGCCTATATGGGGATGGGCGTCGATGAGGATGTCCGGATGGGCGCCGAAGGCCACCAGCTGGTGCAGCACTTCCCGGATGTCTCCCCGCTTGGAGGAGCGGGTGTATAATTTCCCGTCCGAGAAAGCACCGGCGCCGCCCTCCCCGTAGCAGTAGTTGGAATCCGGGTTCAGGGCCCCTTCCGTCGAGAGTTTGGCCATATCTACCTTCCGGCGCTCCACGTCTTTTCCCCGCTCCAGGACAATGGGCCTCAGGCCTTTCTGGAGGAGTTTGAGGGCGGCAAACATGCCGGCCGGCCCGGCGCCAATCACCAGCACCGGAGGGGCCTGGGCTACGTTCTGGTAGGGCGCAAGCCGGTAGGGCTCGAAGGGTTCGTTTTCACGGTACGCCTGTACCCGGTAGCGGTAAAGGATATCCTGCCTGGCATCTATGCTGCGGCGCACCACTTCCACGTGACCCACCTTATCGGCCTTTACGCCCAAAGCCTTGGCGGCCGCATCGCGAAGCTCATCGGCCGTCAATTCCTTTCCAACTTTCTTGGCTAACTCAAACTCTTTCATTCGTAAATAATTATTCGTTTCTGCCTGATTTCTCAGGCGTTCAACATACTTTTCTAAAGTTCAGCCAGACCAAAAGAAGCACTCTCCTTTGAGGGCAAGTGCATATTGGCAGATAGAGTA